>DATNNK010000410.1:0-4510 GCA_035601875.1 Casimicrobiaceae bacterium
AGTACTTCGGAGACCAGCCATGCACCTCGTACCAGATGTTGCGCTTGTGCATCAGCACCGCGATCGTTTCGGCCTGCCAGGGCCATCCGGGACGCGCAGCTACGATTGTCAACTGCGGGTGTTTGGCCGCCACTTGATCGAGATGCCGCGGGTGGCAGTCGTCGAGCAGGATGCCGTCTCCGCCCGGCAAGCCGGCACCCAATCCCGTCGTGCCGACGAAGATGAGCGCGGGGATCTTCGCCTCGATACACAGCTCGTAGAACGGCTTCCACGCAGGATCGCTGGGCGGCCCGCTGCCGGACCCCGACACCGCGAACCCGATGAACCCGGGCGCGTTCTCGATGCAGCGGCGCAGCTCGCGCACACCTTCGAGTCCCGTATGCGGGTCGATGTGGATCCAGTGACCGATGATCGCGTCGGCGTACGCGCGCTCGGTCTCGAATCCGTAGTCGTGTACGGCCCTCGCTTCGTCGAGCGGAATGAACTTGGTGAATCCGAAGTCGAGCACCGCGCGCACGTTGCTGCGGCGAAAGTAGTCCGCCATCTGGTCCTCGGTCGCGTACTTGGGCTCCGAGTTCCATGTCTTCTTCTGCTGCGCGAGCTCCTCATCGGTGCGTAGCGTGTATCCGCGCCTGGTTCCCCAGTGGGAATGGATGTCGATCATCTTCATGCTTTAGCGTCCCGCTCCAAGATAGGTCTTCTCGATGCGTGGGTCGTGCAGGAGCTCGGACGCCGGTCCGTCGAAGGCAACCGCCCCGTTTTCCAGCACATAACAGTAATGGGCCATGCGCAGCACCTTGCGCGCGTTCTGTTCGGCGATCAGGATCGACGCGCCGCCGGCGTGGATCACGCGTACACGCTCGAGAATCGTGTCGAAGACCTTGGGCGCCAATCCAAGCGACGGCTCGTCGAGCAGCAGCAGCCTCGGATTGCCCATCAGCGCCCGGCCGAGGGCGAGCATCTGCTGTTCGCCGCCGGACAGGTACGCCGCCTCGAGTCCGCTACGCTCGCGCAACACAGGGAACAACTCGTGGACGAGCAAAAGTCCCTGCTCGATCGCCGTCCGATCCGTCTGCAGATACGCGCCAAGCTCCAGGTTCTCGCGCACGGTCATCGAACCGAACAGCATGCGGCCCTGCGGCACCTGAATCACCCCGTGACGCACGACGGCGTCGGGCGAGGCTCGGCTGATGTCGGTACCCGCGAAGCTGATGCGGCCACCGCGCACGGGATTCAATCCCGAGATGGCGCGCAGCAGCGCCGTCTTGCCCGCACCATTGGGTCCCAGCACGCCGATGATGGCGTTGTCGGCAACAGCAAGCGAGACGCCCTTCAGCACGTCGATGCCCGTGTAACCAGAATGGAGCGACTCAACCGACAGCATCGATTGCCTCATCGCCGAGATAGGCGTCGATGACCGTGCGATTGCGCTGAATCTCGGACGGTTTGCCTTCCGCGATTACGCCCCCGTTCTGCATCACCGTCACGCTGTGAGCGAGCGCCATCATCACCCGCATGTTGTGCTCGATCACCAGGAGCGTGATCTTCTCCGATTCGGCGAGCGCGCAGGCGGCGGCGATCGCGCGGTCCGCCTCGGATTCGCTCATGCCGGACGTCGGCTCGTCCATGAGCAGCAGCGCCGGGCGGGCAGCGAGGGCGCGGGCGAGATCCATTCGCTTCAGCACAGCGAACGGCAGCTCGGCTGCGACCGTGTGGCGATACGCGAGGAGATCAAAACGCTCCAGCACGGCCAGTGCCTCGCGCGCGGCCTGGTCCTCACGCCGATGCGCAAGCGGCGTGGCGAACGCGGCGTGGGCGAGCGGCACGTGCGAATGGCGGCCGACGCCGACCAGCACGTTATCCAATACCGAAAGCTCCGCGAACGGCTCGACATGCTGGAACGTCCGGCCGATGCCCCGGCGGCTGATCGCATGCGCTGGCAGTCCCGACACGGACAAGCCGTCCAACAGCACGCGGCCGCCGGCGATCGGAACCGTGCCGGTGATTGCGTTGATCAACGTGGTCTTCCCTGCGCCATTCGGCCCGATGAGTCCGCGTATCTCGCCCGGGGCTATGCGCAGCGAAACGTCACGCACGGCGATCAGGCCGCCAAAGCGCACCGACAGGCGCTCGACCGTTAGCCGGTCGGTCACGGGCGCGCCTCGGCGGGTGCGGTCGGCACACGCCTGCGCACGCGACGCGCGATCACGTACCAGACCGTCACCAGCCCGTGCGGCACGAAAATCAGGAACCCGAGCAGCATCAGCGTATAGATGACGTCGCTGTATTCCTTCACAGGGCGCAGCGCTTCGGGCATCGCGCTCAGCACGGCCGCGCCGATCACCGAGCCCCCCACCGACCCCATTCCGCCCACGACGATGAACGTGATCTGGCGCAGCGCCGCCGAGACACCGAACTCGACGGGATCGATGAAGCCGACGACGATCGCCTGCAATCCACCGGCCACGCCAGCATAAGCCGCAGACAACGCGAATGCCGCGAGCTTAACGCGGTGAACGGACACGCCGAGCGCTTGGGCGGCGTGCGGACTCAGCCGCACGGCGTTGAGCTCACGCCCTACGCGCGATGCGAGCAGGTTGCGGGCGGTCCAGATCGCCAGCATGCAGCAGCCGAGCACGATCAGGAAGCGCGCGTACTCGCTCATGCGCACGCCGCCGACCGCTGCTTTCGGAACGGTCAATCCGCGCACGCCGCCGGTCACATTCGCGAACTCCTCGATGGCGATCTGCACGATCTGCAGGAAACCCAAGGTCGCGAGCGCAAGGTAGATGCCGCGCAGCCGGCTCGCCGGCGCGCCGAGCAGCGCTCCCATCAGCGCCGCCAGCAACGCGCCCAACGGGATGGCGGCCCAGAATGGCACGCCGTATCGTGCGGTGAGCAGCGTCGATCCGTACGCGCCGATCGCAATGAACGACGAATGGCACAGCGAGATCTGGCCCGAGTTGCCCGTCAGCAGATTGAGCCCGATCGCGGCGATGACGTTGATCATCGCGAGGCTCAGCAAATAGATCGGGTAGCTGCCCATCGTCGAAGCGGCTGCGGCCAGCAGCAGCACCGCGAGGAGCACGACAATCGTGCGATAGCGGCTCTGCATGTCAGACCCGCTTGATCTCGGCTGCGCCGAACAGGCCTTGCGGCCGGAACACCAGCAGCACCATCAGCAGGATGAACGGCACGAGGTTCTTGAACGTGCTCCCGATCAGCACGCCCGAGAATGTTTCGATGAGCCCGACCGCCAGGCCGCCGACGAGCGCGCCCGGAATGCTGGTGAACCCGCCGATGACCGCGGCCAGCAGTCCGCGCAGGATGAGTTGGCCGATCTCGGGATTGATGCCGATCAGCGGCGCAACCAGAAGGCCGGCGAGCGCGCCGATCGCCGTGCTGATCGCCCAGGACCAGCGGTAGACCGTCTCGACCCGGATCCCCATCAGCCGGGCCGCCTCCGGATTGACGGACACCGCGCGCATCGCCTTGCCGAGGCGTGTCGAACGCAGGAACAGTATCACGCCGATCGTCACCAGCGCCGTGCAGACGAAGATCCAGAGCGACGTCGGATTAAAACGCAGGCCGGCAGCCATGATGGGTTCGGTGCCGAAAGGCCCGTCGATCGTGTTCGGACTATCGCCGAACCGGATTGAAATGACGCCCTTGATCAGGAGCCCGATTGCAAAGGTCGCGATGACGAGCGTGAACTCGGGCGCCTTGACGATCGGACGGATCAGCACGCGCTCGATGACGACGCCGCCCGCGGCGCCGAGCAATAGGACGCTCGCAATCACGACCGGATAGGGAAGCGCGAGCTGGGTGAGGATCAACGCGATGTACGCGCCCAACGTGACGATTTCGCCTTGGCCGAAATTCAGCACGCCGGACGACTTGAACGGCATGACGATCGCCAACGCAACGAGCGCGTAGATGCTGCCGACACTGATGCCGGCGATCGCGAGCTGCAGCGCGAGGGTGAGGGTCATCGTTCACCGGTTGTCATCCCCCTAAAATCGGGGATCCAGCGACGTTGCTTCAACGACACTGGATTCCCGCTTCGTGGGAATGACAAAGGGGCAGAGTCACCCGCGCGTCGTGCTTACTGGTACCGATTGAGGATGTCGCTTTGCCGCGTGCTCGACCACGGCACCGGTTCCCACTGGCCATCCTTCACCACCATGGGTACGAGCGCGAGGTTGCCGATGTGGTGCTTGGTCGAAAACGTACGCGGCGTGGCGACCGGACCCACGCGGTAATTCTGAATGCCTTCCAGCGCACGGATCAGTCCGTCCGTGGTCGGGCTCGGCCCCGCTCGCTTCATTCCCTCGGCGAGCACGTACATGTCGCCGTACGCGAGCAGGTCGAAGTTGTTGGGACGTCCGGCAGGAGCATTCGGGTACTCCTTCTTCCAGGCCGCTTCCCATTTGACCATGTCCGGCGCCTTCGAGCCCGGCAGATACGGTATCAGTGAGAATCCCATGACGCCTTCCGCCGTGCTCTTGGC
>DATNNK010000411.1:0-9690 GCA_035601875.1 Casimicrobiaceae bacterium
CAGAAGGCGCAGCAATGGCGACAGCTCATCATAGCGGGAGCATGCGTCACGCAGATAGCGCATGACCCGCGGCATTTCCTTGAGGTAGGCGTCCTTGCCATCGCGATGATAGAGCCGCGCGAAGATGCCGAGCACCTTGAGCTGTCTTTGCACGCCCATCCATTCGAAATCGCGCCAGAAGGTGCCGAAGTCTGCGCCGACAGGAAGCTCGGCCGCCCGCGCCCGCTGCCAGTAGCGCGCCGCCCAGTCGATCTGCACTGCTTCGTCCCATTCGACGTAAGCATCGCGCAGCAGCGAAACCAGGTCATACGTGATCGGCCCATACACGGCGTCCTGAAAATCCAGCACGCCGGGGTTCGGGTCGGAGATCATCAGGTTGCGCGAATGGTAATCGCGATGGACGTACACCCGCGCCTGCGCAAGGTTGTTGTCGAGAATGCGCCGGAACACCTTGCTCAATGTGTCGCACTGCGTCTTGTCGAGCGTAACCCCGATATGCCTCGCGATGTACCAGTCCGGAAACAGATCCAGCTCGCGGCGCAGCAGCGCCTCGTCGTATGGGGGAAGCGTGCCTTGCCTGCTCGCGAGCTGCCAGCGGATCAGCGCCGCGCAGGCATCGCCATAGAGCGCCGGCGCGGTGGCTTCGGTGAGCGCGGAAAGATAGGTTTGCGTGCCCAGGTCGCTCAACAAAAGGAAGCCCAGGTCGAGTGCTTCGGCAAGGATCGCGGGCGAATGCACGCCCGCGTCAACGAGCATGCGTGCCACCGCGACGAAGGGGCGACAATCCTCGCGCGAAGGCGGGGCATCCATCGCGATCAGCGTCCGGACCGCCGCTCCGCCCTTGGTCAGCGATTGCTCGTCGGAGAGCGTTATCCTGAAGTAGCTGCGGAAACTCGCATCGGCCGATGCAGGCTCGATCGAGAGCATCGGCGACGGCAGGACGCGGCCGAGCCATGCGCACAGCGCGTCGAATCGCACATCGGGCGTCATGCGGCGAGGGGCAAGGAAAGAGTGGCCGGCGAGACAGGTAGAATGAGCGCATTTTAGCATCGGCTGACATCGCCTTCCTCATGGAATGCCGCGCTTCGACCGTCGGGTTGTCACTGTTGCTCCTGCAGAGTGTCGTCTACGCGCAGACTCCTTCAGCGGATACATCCGATACGCCACCGCGACTCAAAGTCGCGCCGGTTCTGGTGCCGCCTCCGCCCAAGGCGCTCAAGCCCGGCCCCGGATCGGACCGGGACGCCGTGTACCTTCGTGCGGATCTGCTCGAAGGAGAAAGTGAAAAATGGGTTCAGAGCTCGGGCAAGGTCGAGCTGCGAACGCGTCGCCAGACTGTGCTCGCCGACTGGCTGCACTACGATCTTGTGACTGAGGAAGTCTGGGCCAAGGGCAACGTGCTGATGCGGCGCGGCGCCGATTGGATCAGCGGCCCCGAGGCCAAGTTCAAGCGCGGCGACGAAACCGGGTTTTTCCACCAGCCCGAATTCCACATTGGCGATAACGCGTCGCGAGGCGACGCCAAGGACCTGCTCTTTGTCGGCGAGAACCGCTACGAGCTTAAGGATTTTCGTTACACGACCTGCGTCGCCGGCAACGACGATTGGTACCTCACCTCGCGCGAAGTCGACCTGGATCGTTCGCGCCTGGTTGGAACGGCGCGCAACGCGAGCATCATCTTCAAGGGGGTGTCGATACTCTATTCGCCGTATCTGGATTTTCCGCTGTCAAACGAGCGCAAATCCGGATTTCTGACGCCGGTCTTCGGCTCGACAAGCAGCCGCGGGATCGAAATGTCGATCCCGTATTATCTCAATCTCGCGCCGAATTACGATGCGACTCTAACACCGCGTGTGATGACGCGACGCGGAGTGCAAATCAACGGACAGGCGCGATACCTTTTCGCCGACATGGCGGGGGAGGCCGACGCGGAAGTGCTGCCCGACCGCGTTACCGGCACCAATCGCTACGGATTGTCCTGGAAACACAACCAGAATTTTGGCTTCCTGCCGGGGCTGGCTGGTTACGTCAACATGCAAAAGGTATCCGACGACGCCTACTTTACCGATCTCTCCGATCGTATTGTGGTGACCTCGCAGTCGACGCTGCCGCGGGAAGCGGGATTGGTGTACAACCGCGGGCCCTTTTCATTGCTGACCCGGATCCAGAAGTTCCAGACGCTTCAGGACCCCGCGAATCCGATCACGCCGCCGTATTTTCGCGAGCCGCAACTGCTGATGACAATGAGTCCCGTCGAATGGAAGGGCCTTGATTTTCAGGCCAGCGGCGAGTTCGTGAGCTTCCGTCAGGCTGCGCTCGTGACCGGAGACCGATCGGTGCTGTACCCGAGCGTGACGTGGGCACAGCGCGGCAACGCGTGGTTCCTCAACGCGCGCACCGGTCTGCACATGACGCATTATGATTTGGACAACCCGACGCTTGCCCAGTCGCATCTGAACCGCGTCGTCCCGATCAGCAGCGTCGATAGCGGCCTCGTCTTCGAGCGAGACGCGAATCTGCTCGGCAAGGCATTCACGCAGACGCTCGAGCCACGCGCCTACTATGTCTACATTCCGTATCGCCGGCAGGATCAGATACCGGCATTCGATACCGCGATCGACGAGTTCAATTTTTCGCAACTCTTTACCGAAAACCGGTATCTGGGCAGCGATCGCGTCGGCGACGCGAATCAACTGACGCTGGCCGCGGTCACGCGACTCTCCGATCCGCAGACAGGCGAGGAGAGGATGCGCTTTGCGATCGGGCAGCGCTATTATTTTCAGGACCAGCGCGTGACGCTGACCGAGACGCCGCGCACCGCCAACACCTCCGACCTGTTGCTGGCCGGCGAGGGGCGTTTGTCGGATGTGTGGTCGGCCGCCAGCGCACTCCAATACAACCTTGATCATCGTCAGACCGAGCGTCTCGACCTCGGCGTGCGCTGGCAGCCCGGGCCTGGGCGCGTGCTCAACGCAAGCTACCGTTACATCCGCCAGCAGATCGATCCGACTGGAAATACGTCCCAGTTGAAACAGGTCGATTTCTCCGGGCAATGGCCGTTCCTGGACGGCTGGTCGGCGATCGGGCGCTGGAACTATTCGCTCGTCGACGGCAAAACCCTGGAGGGTGTAGTGGGGCTCGAGTACAATGGCGGGTGCTGGGCGTTTCGCATCGTCGGTCAGCGGTTGACGACAACGACGCAACTCGCCAGCAAGTCCGTGTTCGTGCAGTTCGAGCTGAACGGACTCGCGCGCCTCGGCACCAACCCGATCGATGTCCTGAAGCGCAGCGTGCCCGGCTATCTGACCGTCACCGATCCGGCCTTGCGGCCCGCCGGCACTACGCCGAGCGATTATTTTCCAGAGTTCTAGAAGGTCGCCCATGCTATTTCGAAATTTATTCAAGTTAGGACTTGCGCTGGCATCCGCCTGCGCGCTGGCGCAGCCGAGTGCACCGCCGCAGAACCGTGTCGTCAACGTGGACCGGGTGGTCGCCGTGGTCAATGACGAGGCCATCACCCAATACGATCTCGACGACGCCAAACGTATTGTCTTGCAGCAGCTCAAGCAGCAAAACGTGCAACCGCCGGCGCAGGACGTTCTCGACAAGCAGGTACTCGAGCGCATGATGACCGAGCGTTCGCTGCTTCAGTTCGCCAAGGAAAACGGCGTTCGTGTCGACGATACGATGATCGAGCGCGCGATCCTGCGTATCGCGCAGGAGAACAAGCTTTCCGCAGAAGATTTTCGCAAGGCGCTGGCGAAGGAGAACATCGACTATCCGCGGTATCGCGAGGACGTTCGCCACGAGCTCACAGTGCAGCGCCTGCGCGAGCGCGAGGTCGACAGCAAGATCACGGTCAGCGATGCCGAGGTCGAGCAGTACCTGGCGACTCTCAAGTCACAGAGTTCCGGTGAAGCCGAATACAAGCTCGCGCATATCCTGGTGATGGTACCCGAGCAGGCAAGCGCGGAGCAGATCGACGCGAAGAAGCGGCGCGCGGAAGACGCGCTGCTCGCGCTGAAGAACGGGGCCGATTTCGCCCAGGTCGCGGCGGGATTTTCTGACGCGAGCGATGCGCTTGGCGGAGGCAATCTCGGCTGGCGCTCGGGCGCACGGCTGCCGACGGTATTCGCCGACGAGGTCCGGGCGATGCAGGTCGGCCAGATTTCGGCGATAACGCGCAGTGCGGCCGGATTTCATATCGTCAAGCTGCTGGACAAGCGCAGCCATAACGAACCGATGGTGGTCGATCAGACGCACGCGCGGCACATCCTGGTCCGCGTCAACGAAATCGTTTCGGAGTCCGACGCCAAAGCCAAGATAGACCGTCTTAAGGACCGGATCGATGCGGGGGCGAAGTTCGAGGAATTGGCGAAGCTCAATTCCGAGGACACCACCTCCGCCAAGGGCGGTGACCTTGGCTGGGTCAATCCGGGCGACACCGTTCCGGAATTCGACGAGGCGATGAAAAAGCTGGAGCCGAATCAGATTTCCGCCCCGGTGCGTACGCCTTTTGGCTGGCACCTGATCCAGGTGCTCGAGCGGCGGCGGCAGGATATCACCGGCGACCGCGCGCGTAGCGAGGCGCAGGTGGCGATCCGTCAGCGCAAGGCGGACGAGGCGTTTCAGGATTGGGTGCGTCAGATCCGCGATCGGGCCTACGTCGAGGTTCGCCTCGATGATCGCTGATATTTTTCGCCGCTCCGCACGACAGCGATGAACCTCGGCGAAGTCTTCGCCGAGCCGTTGGTGAGACTGGACGCGGAGGACCGCGCGCTGGAGGGGATTCTGACGCCCGCACCCGCGCTCGGCGCGGTCAAGATCGGTGTCACCGCGCAGTTTCTCGACCGCGCCGATGAATATCACCGCAATTACCTGAACCTCGACTATTGGCGCTTCCTGCTGGAGCGGGCCTTCCAGGAAATTGGCGAGATGCACGATCCGTCGTTGATCATCGACATCGGGTCGGGCTCTGGAAACTCGGTCATCCCGCTGGCCGACCGCTTCCCCGACGCGAACATCGTCGCCACCGACATCAGTCCGCAGCTGCTCGCCATCCTGCGTGATTTTTTGAACAAGCGGGACGACGCCAAGAATAGCGAAGGCGGCGAGGGACGATTCGCGCTGGTCTGCGTCGATGCCGCTGACGCCAACTATCTTCCTGGCGTCGCCGATCTAGTCGTCGGAGCCGCAATCCTGCATCACATTCTCGATCCAGCCAAGGTGCTCGCGTCGTGTCATCGCGCACTCAAGCCCGGCGGCTGGGCGATTTTCTTCGAGCCATTCGAGGCCGGTAACACGATCGTGAGGATGAGCTACGAGCGCATTCTGGCGGGCGCTTCGGCGTCGGAAAAACAAACCGATGCGATGCGGCTCCTCCAACGCATGGTCGCCGATTACACGGTCCGCCAGCGCGCCAAGTCGGACCCGGTTTTTCTGGGACTCGACGACAAGTGGATGTTCACCCGTACTTACTTCGAACGCATCCGGAACGAACAGGGGTGGGCCGAGCTGGTGACCTATGCGCTCAACGTCTGCCCGACGATGCTGCGCAACCAGGCCGAGGTTCACCTCAAGCTCGGCGCGCAGTTGCCTCCCTCCGCGTTGCCGGATTGGGCTTGGAGGATCATCGACGAAACCGACGCGGCGATCTCCGACGATCTGCGGCGGGAATGGGCGCAGGAGGCCGCGGTAATGTTTCGCAAGGCGACGCACGCCTAGCGCTTCGGCGAGGACTCCTCGGGCGGACGGACCGCGCGAAACATGCCAAGCAGCAAGAGATCGTAGACGATTTTCAGAACGCCGCCGATAATCAGCGGCCAACCGAAAGTCGAAATCTGCAGCAGGTATCCTGCCACCAGCGGGCTGATCGACGACGCCAGGCTGCGTGGAACGGACGTGATGCTGGCAGCCGCCGCACGCTCGGACGGCGACACCACCGCCATGACGTACGAGCTTCGGGTCGGCACATCCATCTGCGACAGCGCGCTGCGAACGAGCAGCAGTACTATCACCCAGCCCAAATCCGGCATCAGCGGAATGAGCACCAGAAGCACGCTGGAAGGAAGATGCGTGAACACCATGGTGTTGATCAATCCGAATTTCTTGGCGATGCGGACCGCGAGCAGGTACGAAAATGCGGTGAACACGCCGGTCCAGAAAAAGATGGTCGCTGCGAGCCCGACCGATAGCTGGAACTTCTCGAACATCCACAGCGCCAGCATCGATTGCACGATGAAGCCGCCGCCGAAAGCGTCGAGGCTGAACAGCGCCGCTAGGACATAGACGATGCGTTTGGATTCCCTGAGAGGAGCCGTCGAAGCCTGCGCATCGGCGGCGAAGTCCGCCGGCAGCTTGCGGTAGATCGCTGCCGCCGCCAGGCCGATCGCGCCGTAAAGTCCGAACATGAGCTGCAGCGCGGATCGCATGGGCATGCCGGCGGCGTCGACCATCAACTCGGGCAATCCCGCCGACAGCGCACCCAGCGCGGCCACCAACGCTCCGACGAGACTGTAACGGGCGAAGAGCGCCGTTCGCTGGCGATCGCCGGCGACGTGCGCGAGCGCGGCTTGCTCGAGAGGCAGGAATACGCTCACGTCTCCGCTGGATGGATTGAGCGTGCCAACCACCGCGATCAGAAGGAGCGGCCAGAAATGGGTCACGACCGCGAAGCCCAGTCCCGTCGCCGCCATCATGAATGTCGCGCACAGCAGCAAGGTGCGCAGTCTGAAGCGATGAGCGGAAAGGCCGATGGCCAGGGTGAGGACACCGGAGCCCAGCAAGGTGCCAGCCGTGATGGCGCCTACCTCAAAGGGTCCCAGCCCGAGCTCGATCAGATACAGCGGCAGCAGGAGACTGACGAAGCCGTCGCCGAAAGCACGCAGCCCTCTGACCCACAACAGTCGTCGAACATGCGCTGCCATCATGGAGTGTCCAATGCATAACTCCCGTCCGGGTGCGAACCCGGGTTCAGGAGCAGAGCTTGGACTGGTAGAACGTCTGGTGGAGCGGGGAGTCTGCTCGCAGGTCCCCGTCGAAGAAACATAGCACGGGCTCGAAAGCCGCGCCACGCTGACGCGGTCATCCCGCTGATCTGTTGCCTCAAGCGTCACTCCGTCGACCGGACGCCTGCAATCGCCGCGATGGCAACAGAGCCCCCGAGCCGGTCTCGCCGGCCGATGACATTATCGCGACGATGAGACCGGCGGCGCAGCCGGATAGAGCGCGAGATGCCGCAAGCGCAGCGTGCCGGTCGCGTTCTTCAGCTTGAGCGTAACGCGGATCTGGTCGATGGTCGCGGACGTCGCCGGGTGGATCAGCGGCACCGAGATCCCGGCCGAAGTGCTCTCCAACTCCTTGGCGTCGCGCGGCACGGCGAGCGTGATCATCGTTCCATCGGACAGGCGGCCCTCCACCGCGACACTGATAATGCTTTGCCCTTGATCGGCGGTGATGCCGAGTGTCAGGAGGTCGCTTTCGTCGCCGCCGAGCGCGAGCGCCGAGGGGGAGACCAGCGTCACCTCGCCGTTTACGGCAGTCAGATCGACATGGCCGGGCCCGGAAACAAGCGCGCCTACCGACACCGACCAGCCGTCGGCGTCCGCAAGCCGGGGCGAGCCGAAAGTCCACAGCCGCGCACCCAGTGGCAGGAAGGCGTGGCTCACTGCGAAATCGCGCATTGCATCTTCCAGCGGCGTGTTGCGCCAGGCCATGAACGACACATAGTCGGCCTGGCCGGCGTAAATGCCGTTCGATCCGTTCCACGCCATCGGCGAGGCGAATCGCGCGCCGTAGTTGAACATCTCGCGAAGGGCACGATAACCCATGGCGTAGCTCGGCAATTCCTTCGCCGTTCGGAAATCGGCCGTATTGAACTCGACGACGGCCCAGCCGCGGTCCATGCCATGAAAGGTCGCGAACAGATTCGCATCGTTTTCCATGCGCACGTCGTTTACGGCACTGGCGCCATAAACGATCGCGCCCAGATGACCGTCGCGGGGGATCGCGCCCTCGACCGACATTCCCCCGCTGTCGTAATTCTTAGTTGGGCTATCGAGCCTGACGGCGAAGGGGAACGCGGTCGGGTAAGGCGCAATAAAACCCTGCGACGAAAAAATGCGCGACGGCGCGACGCCCGATTCGGCAAGCCATTTCGCCAGCTCGTCATAGTGCAGCTTGACCAGATGGCGGCGAAACATTTCCCACTCGTGGACCCAGGGGTCTTCCCAGAACGGCTTGCCTTCTCGCGGAAAGGCGCGCGGCGGATCGACTTCATCCCATGAGCGAAACGGCTTGCCGGAAAGCTTGCGCACCTGCGCCAGCGACAACGGACGTGCGCGGCGATAACGCGAGAGGTCGGGCACGTCGCGAGCTACCTTGATCGCGTACGGGCCGCTGCCGGCAAGCCACTGCCTGAACTGTCGCAGCGTGCCCGGGTTGTAGTCGTACCATTGCTTCTCCTCGAAAAACGGATTGAGATAGGTATCGGGATCGAGATTCACGCCGGCGAAAAGCTCGGGATGCGTAGCCGCGAACTCGGCGACGATGCGTCCGGCGGACTGAAGATTGCGTCGCTTGTAGTGCCGGTTCTGCGTCGCGTAGATGTTGAAGGTCAGAGACCGGCCGAGCTCCGGTGCGACGCCCGCGCCCGGGAGGTGTTTGAGATAGTCGTCGGCCATCACCTGGTCATGCTCGTTCCATTGGCAATTGGCCTTGTCCTGTTCGAGGTGATCGTTGATGTCCCATTCCGGAACATCGCAGACCGCGTCGGCCCAGATGCCGCCGTTGAGCGTGAACAGCACCGGCAGCTTGTGCTCGATCGCGTAGGCGATCACGCTCGACAGGGAATCCTCGGCGATGCGACGTTCGCCGCAGCGCCGTTCGATGTTCCAACCGGGATCGAACTCCCAGTCTCGCGTCTTGCCAAGCGTCGTACGCAAATAAAGGATCGGCACCCGCATTCCGACCTTCACGGTTGGCGACAGGTAATCCGAATACGCCTTGTCGAGCTCGCTCGCGCCTCCCAGTGCGATGCCGGAGAGGCCCGGCAGGACGAAGAACGGCGGCGCGGCGTCAGCGCGCCGCGCCGCGTACAGCGGCTGCCATTGGGAAAGTGCCGCGGGTGGCACGAGGCTCTTACGCGCGAGCACTGCCTCACCGCCTTGACGATTGACGGCAACGATCGCGATTTCGTGTCGTGCCGGCTCGAGCGGCGCGAAATCCCGCTCGAACGAAAATCCCGACTCGGCCGAATCCGGATACCCTCGCTTGATCTGCGCGACGTCGGCACGCGCGATGCCGTATCGCGCCGGGTAGGCGTGGCCGTCGAGACGGATCTCCACCGCGCGTATCCCCGCCGGATCGAGCGCCCAGCCGCTGATACGTATGCCGGTATCGGTGAGCGCTTCGTCCGCCGGGGCATCGACCGCGCCTATGGTTCCGGCTGGGAGCGGCACGGCCGGCGTCTGCCGCTGCTGCCAGCCGATCACCGCTGCGATGCCGATCGCGCTGACGATGAGGAACGCGGCAGCGATGTTGGCCGGGCGGCGCAAGGCATTCACGCGAACCGCCCGGCGTTCCGAAAAGAGGAAGCGGTTGACAGTGGGGTCATCGGCTTGCCCGAGCGCAAGCGGTCGCCATTGTAATCGGCGGCGCATTGGACGGGTGGCGCGAGCGATGAACGCGGCT
>DATNNK010000412.1:0-2996 GCA_035601875.1 Casimicrobiaceae bacterium
CATCTGCTGGTCGAGAGGCTTCTGACCCACGATGATGAAGCGACGGCGGTCGAAACTCTCTAGCAAGGGATCAAGCGCGGCAAAAAAAAGCGCCTCGACGAGAGGCGCTGGAGGACAGACCGAGTTCGGGATGACCGGTTAAGGTCGGGGGGTTAAACCCGGTCCGCGATTGCAGCGCGGACGCCAGCGGAGACGTGGCCGGCATCCGGCAATGCACCTGCATGGTCTTTATGACAACAGCATTATGACCGATCACAGTGAAGCTGCAACTGCCGTTCGTCGGCCCGGTTTTGCGAAGGTCGGCTGAAGGCGCCTCTACGGCAGGACCTGCGGACCACGATGCATCATCGCCAAAAAAACCCCAACTGCAGACCGGGGAGTTGGGTTGGAGAGCCGCACGGACCGGCTTAAGCACAATCGTTGCCGCGACGCCCGGTGATCAGCCGCCAGAAAGTCGATTTTGCATCTGCTGGCGAAATGCGTCCATGCGCGCCATCCTTGCATTGATGGCGTCCTTTACAGTTGTCTTCTGGTCGGCGGAAAAGGTGCCATAAAGCGCGAGCCATGCCGCGCGAGCCTGCTGCCGTTGCGCAATGTTCTGCTGCTGCAATTGATCGGATAGTGAGGCAAGCGCGGCCAGATCCGGGTCGGACTTGGCGAGCTCAGCCTGAGTCGCCGTTTTGAGCTGCTGGAAATTGGCGCGAATGGCATCGTGCGCCGCCTTGCTTTGCGCGACCGCGGCGTCCCATTGTTGCTGCTGCGAGGTATTGAGATTGAGCTTCGCTTGAATCTCCTGCGGCACCGCCAGCGGGTCGTGCATCCCGCGTCCGGGTGCCTGAGCCCAGGCGGTCAACGCGAGACCGGTAAATCCGGCCGCGAAGATGAGGGCGTACAGTTTGCGTTTCATCGTTCAAACCTTTCGTTCAGATATCAGAAGACAAATCCGCGCCGCAGGGCACGGTACACGTTTCGAGCCATGGCTGCGCCTGTGCTGCAGGCATGGCCGCATGCGGACGATGGGTGACACTCAAGCGTCCACTACACACGGACTCCCTGGTCCGATTATGACCATGTCGCTACGGCATCGTCTTGCGGTTTATGTAACCAATCATTACCCGCGGCGGCGAGCGTTACAATTTGAGATAAGGCCAGCCGCTTTTTCGCGATCTGGTCGACGCTACGATCGAACGCAATGAAACAAGTCAATCCGAAAATTCTGGTGATCGATGACGATCCGCGACTTCGCGATCTGCTGGTTCGCTATCTGACTGAACAGGGTTTTCAGGTGCAGGCGCTTGCCGACGCCCGAGATCTCGACAAGAAGCTGCAACGCGACCCGCCGCATCTTCTGGTATTGGATCTCATGCTTCCCGGAGAAGACGGGCTCGCCGTGTGCCGGCGCCTTCGGGCCTCGGGTGAAACGGTGCCGGTGATCATGCTTACCGCCAAGGGTGAAGACGTCGATCGCATCGTCGGCCTGGAAATGGGTGCTGACGATTACTTGCCAAAGCCCTTTAATCCGCGCGAGCTGGTGGCGCGCATTCACGCCGTGCTTCGCCGCCAGACCGAGCGGCTCGCGCCGGGCGCGCCGGCAGCCGATGGCAAGATTGCCTTCGGGCCGTATCGTCTGGACCTGAGCACGCGTCGGCTGATGCGCGGCGACGAGGCCGTTGCGTTGACGACCGGCGAGTTTGGTTTGCTCAAGGTGCTTGCAAGTCATCCCCGTCAGGCGCTGGCCCGTGAAAAGCTGATGCTGTTAGCCCGCGGTCGCGACCACGATGTGTTCGATCGCGCCATCGACGTTCAGGTGTCGCGGCTGCGCAAGCTCATCGAAGCGGATCCTTCGTCGCCGCGTTACATCCAGACGGTGTGGGGCTTCGGTTATGTGTTCGTCCCCGACGAGGCTCCCGACGCCGCGGCGACCGGCGACAAGGCCCTCACTTGACACTCTGGCCGCGGTCGCTATTCGGCCGCCTCGCATTGTTGTTGCTGCTGGTCATACTGATCAGCCAGGCGACCGCGATCTTTCTCTACCGTCAGGATCGCGCGGCACTCCTCTCGCGCCAGTTCAGCGACACCAAGATTGTTCAGCTCAAGGCACTGCGCGCGGGGCTCGCGACCGCGGACCCCAAATCGACCGCCGCCGCGCTCGCCAGGTTCGGCGACGCCTATCAGGCCCGGATCGTCCCGGACGAAGAGCGCCGCTTCGTCGGCGGACCGCCGCAAAACCCGGTGCTGGTCGAACTGCTGGAGAGACTGAAGGCCGAGCTGGGACCAGAGACGGACCTGCGCATTCAACCGCGGCTGCAACTCTTGTGGATCAAACTGAACGCGGGAGACCATGCCTATTGGGCCGGGTTTCAGCTTCCGCCGCGCCCCGTGGACCAAGCTCAGTCCCGGGCTCTGGAATGGAGCCTGATCGCCCTCGTGGTACTGCTCGCCAGCGCATACTTTTTCGCTCGCTATCTCGCGCGTCCACTGCGGCAGCTCAACGACGCCGTGGCCGAGGTTGGCGACGGCAAGCTGCCGCCGCCGCTGCCCGAAACCGGCCCTTCCGAAATCGCGAGCCTGAACCGCGGCTTCAATCAGATGCTCGACAAGCTCCGTCGAGCCGACGAAGATCGCGCGCTGCTGCTCGCGGGCGTGTCGCACGACTTGCGTACGCCACTGGCACGGCTGCGGCTCGGCATCGAGGTCGGCGCGCAGGACGCTGCTACCCACGAAGGAATGATTTCCGACATCGCCGAGATGGACAAGATCATCGGTCAGTTCCTCGAGTTTGCCCGCGATGACCGCGAAGCGCCGCTGGAAATGCGGGAATTGAATGACATCGTCGCGGCGGCGGTCGAGCGCTACCGGAAGGCCGGAATCGAAGTCCGCTTCGACCGCGGCGAGCTGCCGCCGCAGCCGCTTCGCTCGACCGCAGTATCGCGCCTGATCGCCAATCTGATCGACAACGCACTGCGCTATGGCGCTCCTCCGGTCGACGTCATCAC
>DATNNK010000413.1:0-20022 GCA_035601875.1 Casimicrobiaceae bacterium
GGCCCGTTTAATGCGGCCACCTTGTCGGCGACGCGACCACCCCACCCGGTACCGGCGGCAGTGTTCGAGATCGAGCTCTGCCACTGCGCCTGCTGATCGGAGTGCGAATAAAGTGAAAGCGGCCGCATACCGGCGTTGTACTGCGCCTTTGTGGTCGGTTGCAGCAGCGTTCCGACGTTCGCAAGGATGGCCATCTTGTTCTGAGTGAACAACGTTTGCAGCTCCGGCAATGCGGGGTGCAGGCCGAACGGCATGCCGCTATTAAGCGGCTGGATCGGCAGCAGCGACGCCTGCGCGAGATTGATGCCGGACGACACGGGACGTACCGCTGCGTATTGGGCATATCCCGCGCTGTCGATCGGAATCAGCGTGTTATTGCCGTCGTTGCCTCCGAACATGAACACGCACACCAGCGCCTTGTAATCGTTCGCTGCCTGGCCGTGAGCCTCCGCGACCAGATTGAGCAGATCGAACCGCGAGGCGAGCCCGAACGCGGACAAGGCACCGATATTGCGAATGAAGCCACGACGTCCTGAATTGTCGATTTTCATGTCAGCGCTCCACTTGATATTGCGGCGAGGTCGTCACGAGATAGAACGCAGTCTTGGCTCGCGTCAGCGGATCCGTCGCGGCGATCGCGTTAATCGCTGGCACGATCGACGCCCGCATCGCGGCGGGCATCGTTCCGTGCATCAAGAGCGCGTCGAGCTTGTCGAGCAAGGCATTGGGATCTCCGGCAAGTGCCGAAAGAGCCGACCAGTCGGGGGTCGTCCCTATCGCGCCGGGCAATGTGGATAGCGGTGCGATGGTTCCGAACGACAGCGCGTCGGCGAAGTTGTAGCGATTGATCGCGGTGCTCGAGTTCTGGATCGCAAATTCCGGCGCGATATTTGTCTTGTCGGGCAGGACGTAGTCCGGCGGGTAATAGTTGAATACCGAGGTCGGGTAAAACAGGTTCTGGCCGAGCTGGCTGCCCTGCTGCCCGAAGAACACGCCGTCGCTCTGCGTGTTCAAAGCGCGCGCCGCGTTGGTCATGAAGAGCACCGGCTCGCGCAGCTTCCCGTAACCCGGGTCGAGCTTGGTAGCGCCGCGCGCCTCCGGATCGGTCAGGATGGCAGCGACCGCTGCTTTCATGTCGCCGCGTACACCTTGACCGTTGTTGTTGAATACGGCGGCAACGCGGCTCACGTATTGAGGTGTCGGATCGCCGGTCACGAGCTTCTGAATGAGCTGCTTTCCGATGAAGGGCCCGACGTTCGGATGCATGAAAATATTGTGAATCGCAAACGCGAGCTCGCCTTGCGCCGACAGTCCGGCAGGTGCGACCGCGCCATTCAAGAGCGTTCTGGCCGTGTTGTCGTGGTTCGAATCGACGGCCACCATGTCGCCCAGGAAGTTCTTCGGATTATGCGTACGTGCCGGCACGCCTGGCGGCACGGGATAGGTCCAGCCGGTGAACACGTGAGCGAAGCCTTCGACGGTGTCCTGGCCGTAGGATGGAACGGGGGCACCCTTTGCGTCGAGCATCTGCGTGCCATCCTGGTTGAGGTTCCACACGCCGATCGAGAAAAGCTGCAGCACCTCGCGCGCGTAGTTCTCATTCGGGTTGACCCCATTCGCGGGCTTGTCGTTGTTGACCATATTCAAGTAGTCGCCCATTACCGACGAAAGCGTTACCTTGGTCAGAATGTCTTCGTAGTTGCCGAACGCGTTGTCACGGAAGATTTGCTGGTACGTCGCCATGCCGTAAGCGAGATTCACGTCCAAGCCGGACGTCACCAAGATCTGCGATAACGCGAATGCGACGCGCTGCCGCAACTGGTCATTTGCGGAGAGCGCGTTCTGAAAGAAACCCTTCTGAAGCAGGAACAGCGAGTAATAATCGCGTCCGCACTGCGGGTCAGGGTCGGTGGGGCAGAACGTTGCCTGCTGGCCCGCGGGAACAAACTTGATGGCCGGATACTGGCTCGCCGGCGCGGCAAATTGTTCATCGAGGAAGGCTTGCGTGCCGATACTCTGCACGTGTGCCAGCAGCGTGTCGTTGGGCCCGAACGTCGATTGCTCCAGAAGGCGAATTGCATCGGCCTGCACTTGCGCCGATGACAGCGGAGAGCACATGACCAGGCCTTCGAGAATGGACGAGCCTGCCATGTGCTCTGACATCGTGAGGTCCGGAAGAAAACGGTGGTTCGACTGCGAGACGTCGGCTCCCGGATAGAAGCTGCGATAAACCGGGGTCGTGCCGGCCTTGCAGGCTCCGGCCTGCGGAACCTCGATGTAAAACGCGATCGCCTCGAACGTCCATCCGGGGTTTTGCTTGACGACTGCGCACTCGTTGGCGTCGGCGGTGTAGAAGTGCGAATTCGGCCCCTTGCCGGGCGTGCCGAAAAAGCGGCACACCGGCACCGCCGTCGCACTGTCGCCCGCATTGGCCCATGCGCTCCAGGTCACACCTGTTCGGGTCCAACCCTTGATCGCGAGCCCTTGATCGAGCATCGCCGCTTCGTCCTGGTACGCGGTGATGAAGAAATGATTCAGCGACGCGTTGTAATACTCGATGACGTTGGCCGTTGGTTCGATTGCGGCGGCGCCTTGCGTGAAGAGCGCACTTAAAGCGGCTGTCGCAAAGGCGAGCGCGGTCGTTTTCCGCGCGTGTGGTGGGAATGGCATGGCTTTCCTCCTTGCGTTACTCACGCTTGCTGACCGCGCAGCGCGGACGCAATTCGCCCCTGCTCAGAGTAACGGACTAGCGCGGTGGCTGTTGACCCATGTTGTGTAACGTTTTGTGTGATTGCTTTCGATGGGCCAAAATCGACCAATGTGATGCCGTTGGCATGAGGGGCGACCGTTAGGCATTGGCTCCCGAGGCCGCAGTCATCGTTTATAGCCACCCGCGCCAGAGTTTCAGCAGGTTCCTGCTACATACTGCGAGGTTAGTTGCGATAGGCCCGCTAAGTACTTATTTCGCATGTCATTTCATCATACGTACAACAAAGGAGCTAAGTCTTTGTAAGCAAAACAAAAGTGTATTGACGCCCCAGCCTCGAATCCTTATAGTGATGAATGGTGGTAAAAAGTGGGTCAAAGTGGGCGCTTGCCAAGAGGGAAGCGCCCGGAGGAGAGGGCGGTGTTTCGAGGCGTCACGCATCTAGCGCTCGACAATAAGGGGCGCTTGGCAATTCCTGCCAAACATCGCGAAGCGCTGTTGGCGCGCGCCGACGGGCATATGGTGTTGACCGCGGATCCGAGCCGCTGCTTGCTGCTCTATCCGTCTCCCGATTGGGAGCCGATTCAGAAGCGCTTGATGGCGCTATCTAGCTTCAACGACAAGATTCGCGGCCTGCAACGCCTACTCGTTGGTCATGCCGACGACGTGGAGCTCGACGGCGCCGGGCGAATTCTGGTTCCACCGGCGCTGCGTCAATTCGCGGCGCTCGACAAGCGCGTGGTGCTGGTCGGACAAGGCAACAAGTTCGAGCTCTGGGATGAGGAACAGTGGCAGGGCCGAACCGCGCAGGCGGTCGCGTTTCCGGCCGGCGGCCTGCCACCCGAGCTCGACGGCTTTTCGCTCTGATGCCGCATGGCGATCACGTCCCGGTTCTGCTCCAAGAAGCCGTGGCCGCGCTGGCGATCAAATCCGACGGTATCTACGTCGACGGGACCTTCGGGCGCGGAGGACACGCCCTGCGCATTCTGGACGCACTGGGGCCGCATGGCCGGCTCGTCGCCCTCGACCGGGATCCATCCGCGGAAGCAGTGGCGCGCCAGTGGGCCGACCCGCGCTTTCACTTTCATCGCGCCTGGTTTTCAAGCCTGCCCGACATGCTCGCACACGAGCATGTCGATCGCATCGACGGCGCGCTCCTGGATCTGGGCATCGCCTCACCGCAGATCGACCAAGCGGAACGCGGATTCTCGTTTCGCGCCGACGGCCCGCTCGACATGCGCATGGACCCATCGCGCGGGAACAGCGCGGCGCAGTGGATCGCTTCTGCAAGCGAAGCCGAACTGAAGGGAGTGATCGCGGATTATGGCGAAGAACGGTTTGCTCAACAGATTGCAAGAGCGATTGTTGCGGCTCGCGCGCACGAACCCATCACACGCACGCGGCAACTGGCCACGATCGTGGCAAAAGCCGTCGGCGCGCGGGCGCGGGGTGATCGGGGTCAGGATCCGGCGACGCGGACCTTCCAGGCTGTACGGATTTACGTCAATCAGGAGCTACAAGAATTGTCGCTAGTGCTCGAAGCCGTGCTGCCATGCCTTGCTGCCGGGGGCCGCTTGGCTGTAGTCAGCTTCCACTCACTCGAGGACCGGCTGGTGAAGCAATTTTTTCGCCGTCATAGCCTGCCATTCGAGGGCGACGCGCGATTGGCGAGACTGGCCATCGCCAGCGATGCGCTGCCGCAGCCGCCGCTGAAGCTCGTCGGGCGCGCGGTCCGCGCAGGCGAGACCGAGGTCGCTGCCAATCCACGCGCGCGCAGCGCGACAATGCGCGTCGCCGAGCGCACGCAAGCCGCGCTGACATGATCACGCGCATCAACCTTCTCCTGCTGGCGGCGCTCGTGGTCTGCGCGTTGTCGCTGGTCACGTCCAGGCATCAGGCGCGCAAATTTTTTGTCGATCTCGAGCGCGAGCAAGCACTAAGCAGGGCCTATGAAGTCGAATTCGGTCAGCTTCAGATCGAGCAGTCGACGTGGGCGATGCCGGCCCGAATAGAGAAGATCGGCCGCGAGCAGTTGCATATGCAGCTTCCGGGAACCGGACGGATCCAAGTCCTCGATCGGGACCGCCGATGAAGTCGATGCGCACGACACACTCCGGCACAAATGCGACGCCGAAGCTTCCGCGGCTTCGCGCGCCTCTGGTTTTTGGCGGCTTGCTTGTCCTTCTGCTCGGATTGCTTGGCCGCTCGCTCTACTTGCAGCGCATCGATAACGACTTTCTGCAGGAGCAGGGCAGCTCGCGCTATAGCCGCGAGATCGACGTCCCCGCGCATCGGGGCCGCATCGTCGACCGTTTCGGTGATCCGCTCGCGATCAGCACGCCGGTGAAGGCGGTTTGGGCGTGGCCGGATCAGGTCGTGGCAACGCCCGATCAATTGCGCGCGCTCGCGGCTGCGCTGGAGATGACGCCTGCGGCGCTCAATCAGAAACTGGCGCAGGGCGGTGACTTCGTCTACGTGAAAAAACCGGTCGCACCTGAAGTTGCCGACCGTGCGGCCGCGCTCAAGATCAAGGGCGTTCATGACGAGAACGAATACTGGCGCTATTACCCCGGCGGGGAGGTGATGAGTCACATCGTCGGTTTTACCGGCGACCATGACGCGGGCCAGGAAGGCCTGGAGCTGGCGCAGCAATCCTGGCTCGGCGGCAAGCACGGAAGCCGGCGTGTGATTATCAACCGCCGCGGCGAGATCGTCGAGGACGTGAAGAGCATTCGCGCACCGCAGGAAGGACGCGATCTGGCGCTGTCGATCGACAGCCGCCTTCAGTATCTTGCGTTCCGCGAAATCAAGGCGGCGGTGGATGCCAACAAGGCACACGCCGGCGCGGCGGTCATGCTCGACGTCAAGACCGGCGAGGTTCTGGCGCTGGTCAATTGGCCGAGCTACAACCCGAACAATCGTATTCGGGTCACGCGCGACAAGATGCGCAATCGCGCGCTGATAGATACCTTCGAGCCGGGATCGACGCTGAAGCCATTCACGATCGCCGCCGCGCTCGACGCCGGCAAGGTTCGTCCGGGCTCGATCATCGACACCGCGCCGGGAACCCTCACCATCGGTCGCGCGACCATCCACGATGCACACCGCGAAGGAGCGCTGACCGTCGAGCAGGTCATCCAGAAATCGTCTAACGTCGGTGCCGCGAAAATTGCGCTGTCGCTGCCGGCCGAGACGATGTGGCAGACGCTTTCCGCAACCGGTTTCGGCGCCACGCCCATGACCGGTTTTCCGGGCGAAGTCTCGGGCCGATTGCGGCCGGCCAAGAGCTGGCGTCCGATCGAGCAGGCGACCATGGCCTTCGGACACGGCATTTCGGTAAACCTGGTGCAGCTGGCGCGCGCGTACACGGTGTTTGCGACCGACGGCGAGCTGAAGCCCGTGTCGCTGCTCAAGGTCGATGGTGCGATTGCCGGCCGTCCGGTGATCAGCGCGGACACCGCGCGCGCGGTTCGCCGGATGCTGGAAATGGTCGTTTTGCCCGGCGGGACGGCGCCCAAAGCCCAGGTCGCGGGCTATCGCGTCGCCGGCAAGACCGGCACCGCGCACAAGCTCGAGGGGCGCGTCTACGTCGACAAATACGTCTCGTCGTTTGTCGGATTCGCGCCGGCGTCGAATCCGCGCCTGGTGATCGCGGTCATGATCGACGAGCCCGCCGGTGGACAGTATTACGGAGGCGCGGTCGCCGCGCCTGTCTTCAGCAGCATCATGGGCGCCGCACTGCGACTGCTCGGCGTGCCGCCGGACGCACCCATCGACAACGTCGTCTTGCCACCCGATGGCGCCGATGTGCGTGAAGAGACATGAGCAACGCCATCGCAATCGATGCCGATGTTGCCGCACTGCTGGCGCGGCTTGGCACCGAGGTGCGGCGCATTACGTCGGACAGCCGTGACGTCCGCGAGGGCGACGCTTTTGCGGCGTACCCCGGGACGCGTCACGACGGTCGCGCGTTCATCGACGACGCGATCGCGCGCGACGCCGGCGCCGTTCTCTGGGAGACCCACCGGTTCCATTGGAATCACGCCTGGAAGCTTCCCCATTTGCCTCTCCAGGACCTCAAGGCGAAGCTGGGGACGATCGCCGATTTCGTCTATGGCCATCCCTCGCGTGACCTGTGGATGGTCGGTGTCACCGGCACCAACGGCAAGACCTCGTGCGCGCACTGGATCGCTATCGGACTCGACGCCGCCGGCCGAAAGAGCGCTGTGCTGGGCACGCTCGGCAACGGATTGCTCGGCTCGCTCTCGCCGGCCAGCAACACCACCCCCGACGCAGCCTTGCTGCATGAATCGCTGGCCGCCTTGAAGACTGCCGGCGCCGAGGCGGTGGCGATGGAAGTTTCCTCGCACGGTCTCGACCAGGGCCGCGTGAACGGGGTCGCTTTCGATATCGCGCTGTTCACCAATCTTTCACGCGATCATCTCGATTACCACGGCACGATGGGCGCCTATGGCGCCGCCAAGGCGAAGCTTCTGGCATGGCCTGGATTACGCGTGGCGGTGATCAATGCCGACGACCCGTTCGGCCAAAGCCTGATCGAGTCCGCACGCGCCAAGGGGCGCAAAGTGCTCACCTATGGTTTTGGCGCGGCGGACATCGGGGGTGCGCGGCTGACGCCATCGTCCTCGGGACTTGCATTCCACGTCGAGACCCCGTGGGGCAAAGGCGAGGTCGAGACCGGATTGATTGGCGCGTTCAACGCCTCCAATCTGCTCGGTGTACTCGGGGTTCTGCTGGTCAGCGGTGTCGAATTCGAGCAAGCGCTCGGTTTCGTTTCACGCGTTGAGGCACCTCCGGGACGCATGCAGCGCATCGGCGGAGGTCGTGCGCCGCTGGTTGTCGTCGACTATGCCCATACGCCCGATGCGTTGGAAAAGGTATTGACGGCGCTGCGTCCGGCAGTCGCCAGCGGCGGCGAACTGGTGTGCCTTTTCGGCTGCGGTGGTGAGCGTGATCGCGGCAAGCGGCCGGCAATGGGACGCATCGCGGGCGAGCTCGCCGATCGCGTGATCATCACCAGCGATAACCCGCGCAGCGAGGATCCGGAGGCCATCGCCAGCGAAATCGTTCACGGCATTCGCGAAACTGGAAACCGTCGGTACGGCGTACAACTGGATCGCGCCGCTGCGATCGCCGGCGCGATCAGTCACGCCCATGTCGGCGACGTAGTATTGCTTGCCGGTAAAGGACACGAGCCCTATCAGGAAACCGCGGGCGAGCGAGCGCCATTTCTCGACTGGGACCACGCGACGCGGGCACTCGCCGCATGGAGCGGGCGATGATGGACGCTGCGACAGCGGCGCGGGCGATCGACGGCGCGCTGCGCGGCCCGAACGCGTGGTTCAGCGGCGTTTCGACCGACTCGCGCTCGCTCGCGCCCGGCGACTTGTTTGTCGCGATCAAAGGCGACAACTTCGACGGTCATGACTTCCTATCGCAGGCGTTCGACCGCGGGGCAGCGGCGGCGATCGTCGCCGTCGACCGTGCGGCGGAGCTTAGCGCCGCAGTGCGCAATGCAGCGGCCGAGACGATGCTCTGTGTCGCCGACCCGATCAAGGCGCTCGGCGCGCTGGCGAAGTTCTGGCGGCGCCGATTCTCGCTGCCCGTTGCGGGAATCGTGGGCAGCAATGGCAAGACCACCGTCAAGGAAATGACCGCAGCCATCCTGCGGATCGAATTTGGCGCCGACAAGGTGCTCGCGACGGCCGGCAATCTGAACAACGAGATCGGCTTGCCGCTGACCGTCCTCCGCCTGCGCCCCATGCACGCCGCCGCGGCAATCGAGATCGGCATGAATCACCACGGCGAAACCGCGACATTGTGCGCGATTGCCCAGCCCACCATCGGAGTGATCAACAACGCCCAGCGCGAGCACCAGGAATTCATGAAGAGCGTCGCCGACGTTGCCGCGGAGCACGCGTCCGTGCTCGGCGCATTGCCCGATGACGGCTGCGCGGTGGTCAATGCCGACGACGACTTCGCGGTGTTCTGGCGCGAAGTCGTGGCACGCCGCAACGCCGACGGCGCCTCGCTGGTCGTGCGCGATTTCGGATTGCGCGCACCGGCCGCGATCGGCGCGCGCTGTGAGACCCAGGCATGGGGAAGCAGCGTAGAGGTGACGACTCCCGAGGGCGTGGCGACATTCGAGCTCAAGGTTCCCGGGCGACACAACGTCTCCAATGCGCTGGCGGCGATCGCCGCAGCCACGGCGGCGGGCGCGAGGCTCGGCGCCGCGGCGAGCGCGCTGACCGCGTTTCGGCCGATCTCAGGTCGATTGCACACCCGTATCGGTATCAACGGGGCTACGCTCATCGACGACACCTACAACGCCAATCCCGATTCGGTCAAAGCCGCGATCGCGGTGCTCGCCAACGCGGCGGGCGCGAAATGGCTGGTCCTCGGGGATATGGGAGAGCTCGGCGATCAGGGTCCGGCATTTCATCGCGAAATCGGCGAGTACGCGCGCGCCGCCGGTGTCGATCGCCTGCTTGCGGTCGGAGAGCTGGCGACGCACGCAGTGGCGGCATTTGGCCCGGGCGGAAAACACTATGCCGACCAGGTTTCGCTCGTCCACGAGCTGAACGCGGTGTTGGAGCGCGGGACGACCGTGCTGGTCAAGGGTTCGCGCTTCATGGCAATGGAGCGCGTCGTCGAGGGACTCGGAGAACCGAGGGAATTGACGGCAGGTGGCCGCTGATGCTACTCGCACTCGCCAACTGGGTAGCATCGGATGTCCGAACGTTTAACGTGTTCGGCTACATCACGTTGCGCGCGGTGCTTGCGACCATGACCGCGCTGATGATCTCCTTTGTGGTCGGGCCGAGGATGATCAGGAAGCTCGCGCAATACAAGATCGGACAATCCGTTCGCGACGATGGTCCGCAGACGCACCTGACCAAGGCTGGAACGCCGACCATGGGTGGCGCGCTGATTCTGGTGTCGATCGTGATCACGACGCTACTCTGGGCGGATCTTCGCAACCGGTTCGTTTGGGTGGTGCTGCTGGTAACGCTCGGCTTCGGCACGATCGGATGGATCGACGATTATCGCAAGGTCGTGCACCGTAATCCAAAGGGCCTTTCGGCGCGGGCGAAATTTTTCTGGCAGTCGGTGATCGGGCTCATTGCGGCCGTGTATCTCGCTTTTTCGGTGTCGTCGCCATCGACGGCGCAATTCCTGCAGCTCTTTTTTGCGTGGCTCTCGAGCGGCTTTAATCTGGACCTGCCGCCTAAGGCCGATCTGATCGTCCCGTTCTTCAAGACCGTGTCGTATCCGCTTGGCGTCTGGGGCTTCATCGTTCTGTCCTACTGCGTCATCGTCGGCTCGAGCAACGCGGTCAATCTCACCGACGGGCTCGATGGGCTGGCGATCATGCCAACGGTGATGGTCGGAGCAGCGTTGGGTATCTTCGCCTACGTCACCGGGCGCGCCGATTTTTCGTCGTATCTTTTCCTGCCGCATATTCCCGGCGCGGGCGAGCTGACGGTGTTCTGCGCGGCGATCGCCGGCGCGGGCCTGGGATTCCTGTGGTTTAACGCCTACCCGGCCGAAGTGTTCATGGGTGACGTCGGCGCGCTTGGGCTGGGCGCGGCACTGGGCGCGATCGCCGTCATCGTGCGCCAGGAAATCGTCCTGTTCGTCATGGGTGGTGTATTTGTCATCGAGACCCTGTCGGTCGTCATTCAGGTTATTTCATTCAAGCTTACCGGCAGACGCGTTTTTCGCATGGCGCCTCTCCATCACCACTATGAGCTCAAGGGGTGGAAAGAGAATCAGGTGGTGGTGAGGTTCTGGATCGTCACCATGCTCCTGGTGTTGTTCGGGCTTACGACCTTGAAGCTCAGATGACGACGAGCTTGCGCAACCGGAACGTGGTCGTTCTCGGCCTTGGGCTCACGGGCCTCTCGGCGGCGCGCTGGGCCGCGCGTCGCGGCGCCTATGTCACGGTCGCCGACACGCGCGCCGATCCGCCGTGCGCGGGAGAGCTCTCAACCGAGCTCGCCCGGGTGCCGATTCTCAAGGGACCATTCTCCGACGACACCTTTGCCGGCGCCGATCTGGTGGTGATCAGTCCGGGCATCACGAAGGCGCTTCCCGCGATCCAGGCGGCGGTCGCGCGTGGTGTCGAACTGGTCGGCGACATCGAGCTCTTCGCCCGCGCGCTGCCGCCGGGCCAGCGGGTGCTGGCAGTCACCGGCTCGAACGGAAAGAGCACGGTGTCGGCGCTGACCGGCGAGCTTGTCCGGACCGCCGGTCTCAGCGCCGCGGTCATTGGCAACATCGGCGAGCCGGTTCTCGATGCGCTCGCGGAGCATGAGGACGGCGCGCCGTGGCCGGACGTGTTCGTGATCGAACTGTCGAGCTTCCAGCTGGAAACCACGAAGAGCCTGCGGCCCACCGCGGCGACCGTGCTCAACGTCACCGAGAATCATCTCGATCGCTATTCCGGTATCGACGATTACGCAGCGGCGAAGGAGCGCATTTTCATCGGCGGCGGAGAGCAAGTGCTCAACCGCGACGATGCACGGTCGCTCGCGATGTGCCTTCCCGGTCGCACGGTGCAGACCTTCGGTGCCGATGCGCCCGCAACCGAGCGCGACTGGGGCCTGGTCCAACGCAGCGGCTCCGATGCTTCCTGGCTCTCGCGGGGCGACGCGATCCTGCTCGCGGCCGACGAGCTCGCGCTTGTGGGAAAACACAACGCGTTGAATGCGCTGGCGGCGCTTGCGCTCACCTCCACCGTCGGCGCGATCGATGCTGCGGTGCTGACAGCGCTCGCCGCGTTTCAAGGGCTGCCGCATCGGATGGAACGCGTTGCCGACATCGGCGGAGTCCTGTTCGTCAACGACTCCAAAGGAACGACCGTGGCGGCGACCCTCGCGGCATTGGAAGGCATCGGCCGCCCCTCGGTGCTGATCGCCGGCGGCGACGGCAAGGGACAGGATTTTCTGCCGCTCCGATCGAGCGTCGAAAGCCGCTGCCGGGCGGTGATGCTGCTGGGACGCGACGCACCGACGATCGCCGCCGCATTGTCGGGGGTGACCCCGGCGATCGAGTTTGCGCCGGCGCTCGAAGTCGCCGTGGCTCGGGCGATCGCGCATGCGCGGCCCGGCGATGCGGTCCTGTTGTCCCCGGCATGCGCGAGCCTCGACATGTTCCGCGACTATCGCGAGCGCGGCGATCGGTTCAAGGCTGCCGTGGCGGCGCACGCGGTAGAGATTGCGCATGCCTAGAGACGCCGGCCTGTTGTCGACGTTGCCGCGGTTCTCTGCGCTTGCGGTGCTTCCGCGCGAGGGCCGCACCATGCTCAACTACGACGTCACCCTGGCTTGGGCCAGCTTGCTGCTGCTCGCGATCGGGCTGGTGATGGTGTATTCGGCGTCGATCGCGATGGCCGAGGCGTCGGCGTATACGGGGTATCGGCCTTGGTATTTTCTTGTCCGGCACGCGGTATTCGTGGTCGCCGGGCTGTTGGCCGCGCTCGTCGCGTTCCAGGTCCCGCTTAAAGGCTGGCAGCGCGCGGCGCCGTATCTCTTCATGCTCGGTGCGGTGCTGCTGGTTGCGGTCCTCGTGCCCGCTCTTGGCAAGCAGGTGAACGGGAGCAAGCGCTGGCTGTCGCTTTACGTCGTCAATCTCCAGCCGTCGGAACTGATGAAGCTCTTCGTGGTGCTGTATGCGGCGAGCTACGCCGTGCGCAAGGCGTCGTTTCTGCACGCCGAGCAGCCGCTTCGGCAAACCTTGCTCAAGGGCTTTCTGCCGCTGCTGGCGGTGATGATCGCGACCGGTGCGCTGCTCCTGCACGAACCGGATTTCGGCGCCTGCGTGGTCATCGTCGCGATCGCGTTCGGCATCCTGTTTCTCGGCGGGCTCGACTGGCGTCTCCTGATCGGGCTCGGCTTTCTGCTGCCAGTCGCGCTGTGGCTGATGATCCGTTTCGCGCCGTATCGGCTGCAACGCTTTACCGGTTTTCTCGATCCGTGGTCCGACCCGCTAGGCAAGGGCTATCAGCTCACACATTCGCTGATCGCCTTTGGTCGAGGCGAATGGCTGGGCGTGGGCTTGGGCGCCAGCGTCGAAAAGCTGCTCTACCTTCCCGAGGCCCACACCGATTTCCTGCTGGCAGTCGTGGCAGAGGAGCTCGGCTTCGCCGGCGTGACGCTGGTCGTCGTTCTCTTTGCGTGGTTGCTGGTGCGTGCTTACGCGATCGGGCGTCAGGCGGCGCGACTGGAGCGGCCTTTTTCGGCGCTGGTGGCCCACGGAATAGGCATCTGGATCGGCGTGCAAACCTTTATCAACATCGGCGTGAACATGGGCGTGCTGCCCACCAAGGGGTTGACGCTTCCGCTGTTGTCGTTTGGAGGCAGCGGGATTGTCGCCAACTGCCTCGCGCTCGCGATCCTGATGCGCGTCGATTTCGAGAACCGAAGATTGCTGCGGGGCTTCACCGTATGACCGACACGGTCATGATCACGACGGGCGGCACGGGAGGCCATATTTTCCCCGGTCTCGCGGTCGCGTCGCGGCTGGTCGCCAAGGGATGTGAAGTGTTCTGGCTCGGCACGCGCGACGGCATCGAGGCACGGCTGGTGCCGCAGCATGGCGTGGACTTCGAAGCGATACGCTTTGGCGGTGTGCGCGGCAAGGGACTCAAGCGCTTGTTGCTCGGTCCATTCTCGCTGTTGCTCGCGTTCTGGCAGAGCCTGCGCGTGATTCGCCGCCGTGCGCCGGACGTGGTGCTCGGTCTCGGCGGATTCGCGTCGTTCCCGGGCGCGCTGATGGGCGTCGCCTGGGGACGGCCGCTGGCGATTCACGATGCCAACGCGGTCGCAGGTCTTGCCAATCGCATTCTTGCCTTTGGCGCCGATCGTATCCTGCTCGGCTTTCCGGATGCGCTGCGCGGCAAGCACGCGGCGAAAGTGCAGTGGGTCGGCAATCCGCTGCGCGACGACATCGTCGCCGTTGCGCGACCCGAGCAGCGCTTCGCCGGACGTAAGGGTCCGCTCAAGCTGCTGGTTCTGGGCGGCAGCCTGGGCGCGGTGGCGTTGAACCAGCGTGTTCCGTCAGCGCTGGCGCTGCTGGCCCCCTCGCAGCGTCCGCAAGTGACGCATCAGGCCGGCGATGCGCACCTCGAGGCGCTTCGTCGCGCGTACGCGGAAGCGGGTGCCGCCGCCGAGTGCGTTGCGTTCATCGCCGACATGGCGAGCCGCTACGCCGAGGCCGATCTGGTCATTTGTCGCGGCGGCGCGCTCACCGTCGCCGAAATCGCCGCGGTGGGCGTGGGCAGCGTGATCGTGCCTCTTCCAGGAGCGATTGCCGACGAGCAGACGCATAACGCGCGTTTCCTGGTCGACGCCGGCGCCGCAAGCCTGGTCCCTCAATCCGAGCTGACGCCACAGTTCCTCGCAGACATGCTCGCCGGTTATGACCGCGAGCGCTTGCTGGCGATGGCCATCTTGGCGCGCAGCGTAGCGCGCACCGACGCGACCGAGCGGGTTGCCGACGCGTGCATGGAACTGGCGCGATCGCGATGAAGCACAAAGTCAAACGCGTTCACTTTGTCGGCATCGGTGGCGCCGGTATGAGCGGCATTGCGGAAGTGCTGATGACCCAGGGTTATCAGGTCAGCGGATCGGACGTTGCGGCGACAACCGTGACGCGCCGCCTGACCGCACTGGGTGCCCGCATCGCGAAGGGTCACGCTGCCGACAATATCGCCGGCGCGGATGTCGTGGTCGTGTCGACCGCCGTGGCTCACGATAATCCCGAGATCGCCGCCGCGCGGGAAAAAGGCGTTCCGGTAGTGCCGCGCGCATTGATGCTGGCGGAATTGATGCGGCTCAAGCAGGGGATCGCGGTGGCCGGGACGCACGGCAAGACGACGACCACCAGCCTTATCGCCAGCGTACTGGCGGAGGGCGGGCTCGATCCGACGTTCGTCATCGGCGGCCGGCTGGTCTCCGCGGATGCCAACGCGAGATTGGGCAAGGGTGAGTTTCTGGTCGCCGAAGCCGATGAATCGGACGCGTCGTTTCTGGTGCTGCAACCAGTCCTGGCAGTGATCACCAATATCGACGCCGATCACATGGAAACCTACGAACACGATTTCGCGAAGCTCAAGGAAGCGTTCGTCAATTTCGCGCAACGACTGCCCTTCTACGGGACCGCGGTGCTGTGCATCGACGACGCCAATGTTCGCGACATCGTTCCGGCGATCACCAAGTCCATTGTCACCTACGGGCTCGCCGAGGACGCGCAGCTTCGGGCGCAAGACGTCGATCATGCGCAGGGGCGGATGCGCTTCGTGGCGTCACGAGCGAAGATGCAGCCGCTGTCGGTCGAGCTCAATCTCGCCGGCGTACACAATGTACAAAATGCGCTTGCCGCCATCGCCGTGGGACGCGAGGCGGGTGTTGCGGACGGGGCCATCGCCAAGGCGCTGTCTGAGTTCAAAGGCGTAGGTCGCCGGTTTCAGCGCTTTGGCGAAATCGCGATTCCGCGCGGCGGCTCGTTCACCCTGATCGACGACTACGGCCACCACCCCACCGAAATGGCGGCGACGCTCGACGCCGTGCGCCGCAGTTTTCCCGGGCGACGCCTGGTGCTCGCGTTCCAGCCGCATCGTTATACGCGAACGCGCGATCTGTTCGAGGATTTCGTCAAGGTGCTGTCGACCGCAGACGCGCTGCTGGTGGCCGATGTCTATCCCGCCGGCGAGGCTCCGATCGTCGCCGCCGATGGACGCGCGCTGACCCGCGCATTGCGCATCGGCGGCAGGATCGAGCCGGTATTCGTCGAAGACGTCTCCGACATGCCGGCGGCGATTCGCGCCATTGCCCGCGATGGCGACGTGGTGCTGACGATGGGCGCGGGATCCATCGGGCAGGTTTCGCCGCTCGTGGCTGCCAGCACATGATCATGAGCGAGCCACTTCAATTCACCGGCATGCGCGGCAAGCTCAGCCGTGACGAGCCGCTGGCGAGGCACACCGCCTGGCGCTGCGGTGGCGAGGCGGACTTAGCCTTCGCCCCGGCGGATCGCGATGACCTTGCAGTGTTCCTGCGACAATTGCCGGAGAACGACTCGTTGACCGTCATCGGACTCGGCAGCAATCTGCTGGTTCGCGATGGAGGCGTCCGCGGCGCGGTAGTGCTGATGCATGCACCGGGAGGAGTGCTCGCGGTTGCCGACGGTTTTGTCTACGCGGAAGCCGGCGTCGCAAGCCCGAAGCTCGCTCGTTTCGCCGCGATGCACGATTGCGCCGAGGCGGAGTTTCTAGCAGGTGTGCCGGGCACCGTCGGTGGCGCGCTGGCGATGAACGCTGGCTGTTATGGCGGCGAGACCTGGCGGAATGTGGCGAAGGTCGAGCTCGCCAGGCGCGACGGCACCTTCGCGGTGCTCGAGCCCCGCGACTTCGCCATCGCCTATCGCAGCGTCCTCTTCGCCGACGGCGGCTCCATTGACGGGGTATTCACCGCCGCGTGGTTCCGCTTTCCGCACGGCGATTCGACTCGCGCGCGCGAGCGCATCAAGGAGCTGCTGGCGAAGCGCATCGCGACCCAGCCGCTCAACCTGCCGAACGCTGGCTCGGTGTTCCGCAATCCCGAAGGCGACCACGCGGCGCGATTGATCGAAGCCTGCGGCCTTAAGGGACATGCCATCGGCGGAGCTTCGGTTTCGCAGAAGCACGCCAACTTCATCGTCAATCCGAACGGCGCCGCAAGAGCGGCCGATATCGAAGCGCTGATCGCGCACGTGCGCACGGTGGTCGCCGAAAGGACCGGCGTCGTCCTCGAGTCCGAAGTGCGAATCATCGGGGTGGCGGCATGAGCGAGTTCGGAAAAGTCGCCGTGCTTATGGGCGGCCCGTCGTCGGAAAGAGAGATTTCGTTTCTGTCAGGCAACGCCGTGCTTGCCGCGCTGAAAAGCAGAGGCGTCGACGCCCACGCCTTCGATCCGGCCGAGCGCGCGCTGTGCGAGCTCAAAGCCGACGGCTTCGAAAGAGTGTTTATCGCGCTCCATGGCCGCTTCGGCGAGGACGGCACCGTTCAGGGCGCGCTGGAAGTGCTTGGAATTCCGTATACAGGCAGCGGCGTGATGGCGTCCGCGCTGGCGATGGACAAATGGCGCACCAAGCTGGTCTGGATCGCCAGCAGCATTCCGACGCCGCAATACGAAGTGGTGGATGAAAGAACGGATTGGTGGGCAGTCGTGGCCAGACTCGGACTGCCGCTGATCGTCAAGCCAGCGCGCGTGGGCTCGTCCATAGGCATCACCCGCGTCGCGGGCGTCGATCACGACGAGCTGGCCATCGCCTACCGGACGGCGGCCGAGCACGACGATCTGGTGCTGGTGGAGGAGCTCGTCGCCGGCATCGAATTGACCGCATCGATTCTCGGCGAACGCGCGCTGCCGCTGATAAGGATCGAGGCGCCGGAAGGCAACTATGACTATCACCACAAATATTTTTCCGACGAAACCAAGTATTTCTGCCCGTCGGGAATCGACGGCGATGTCGAGAACGCGATCCTGGCGCAGTCCCTGGAGGCGTTTCGCAGGGTCGGCTGCCGCGGCTGGGGAAGGCTCGATCTCATTCTGGAAAACGGCGGGGCCTGGAAGTTTCTTGAAGTGAATACCTCTCCCGGCATGACCGCGCACAGCCTGGTGCCGATGGCGGCGCGCAGCGAAGGCTTGGAGTTTCCGGACCTGTGCGTGGAAATCTTGCGGGGCGCGCATGTGGGATAGCCCGCGCCAATTGAACGCGCTGGCGCTCGCGATCGCGCTCCTTGCGCTGATATTGCTTTGCGGGGGAGCGGCGGCATGGGCGGTGCGCCAGCCTGTCTTCGAATTGCGACAGATCGCGATCGCCGGCCCATTGTCACGGGTCAACCCAGCGCACCTCGAGGCGGTCGTTCGCGAGGAGCTTCGAGGCACTTTCTTCACCATGCAACTTGCCGAGGCGCGCAGCTCGCTGCAACGCGTGCCATGGGTGCGCGGCATTGCGCTGCGACGGCAATGGCCAAACCGGCTGGAGGTATTCGTCACCGAACACACGCCGCTTGCGCGATGGAACGATAACGCGCTCGTCAACAAAGAGGGCGAAGTTTTTGTCGCTGACTACGATGGCGAGCTGCCGCAGTTCACCGGACCCGAGGGCAGCGCCGGAGAAATGAGCGCGCGCTTCGCGGTCTTCGGCGATGCCCTCGAGCGCGCCGGGTTGACCATCGGCGAGATCCGGCTGTCCGCGCGCGGCGGCTGGGAGCTCAAGACCGCCGCGGTTCCCGCGTTGACGATCGCGCTCGGGCGCAGCGACTCAGAAGAACGATTGAGCCGCTTCATCGCCTACTACGCAAGGACCGTCGGTGCGCTCGCCCGGGCCGGTACTCGCGTCGAGTACGCCGATCTGCGATATCGCAACGGTTTTGCCGCACGCGTTCCGGGTTTCAAGGAACGCGCCGTGAAGAAGGCGGCATAAGCCGTGGTCCTGCGGGACAGAGATAGTGAAAAACGCGTGGTGAAAGACGCATGGTGAGAGACGCGAAAAATCTGATCGTCGGACTCGACATCGGCACCTCGAAGATCGTTGCCATCGTCGCCGAGATCACGCCTGAGAAGAAGCTGAACATCATCGGCCTGGGAACGCAGCCCTCGCGGGGCCTGAAAAAGGGCGTCGTCGTCAACATCGAGGCCACGATGGCGTCGATCCAGCGCGTGCTGGAAGAGGCAGAGCTGATGGCCGATTGCGCGATCACCGAAGTGTTTACCGGCATTGCGGGAAGCCACATCAGAAGCCTCAATTCCAGCGGGATGGTAGCGATCAAGGAAAAGGAAGTCACCCAGGCCGACATCGACCGCGTCGTGGAAACGGCCAAGGCAATCGCGATTCCCAACGATCAGCAGGTGCTGCACATCCTGCCGCAGGAATTCATCGTCGACGGGCAGGAGGACGTGCGCGAGCCCTTGGGCATGAGCGGTGTCCGGCTCGAGGTGAAGGTGCACATCGTCACCGGAGCGGTTTCCGCGGTCGAGAACATCACCAAATGCGTACGCCGCTGCGGGCTGGTGGTCAAGGACGTCATGCTGCAACCGCTGGCCTCCGCGCTCGCGGTGCTGAACGAGGACGAGAAGGATCTCGGCGTCTGCGTCATGGACATCGGCGGCGGAACGACCGATCTCGCGGTCTTCACCGGCGGCGCAATCCGTCACACGGCGGTGATTCCCATCGCCGGCGATCAGGTGACCAACGACATCGCGATGACCTTGCGCACGCCGACCAAGGAAGCCGAGGAGCTGAAGCTGCGCCACGGCTGCGCGTTGCGGCAGCTCGCCGATCCCAACGACGTCATCGAAGTGCCGGGCGTCGGCGAGCGCGGTCCGCGCAAGCTATCGCGCCAGATGCTGGCGGAGGTGATCGAGCCGCGCATCGAGGAGCTCTACACGCTCGCGCAGGCGGAACTGCGCCGCAGCGGCCTCGAGGAGCTGCTCTCGTCGGGCATCGTCCTTACCGGCGGTTCGGCACTGCTGCAAGGGATGGTCGAGCTGGGCGAGGAAGTGTTTCACCTTCCCGTGCGCATCGGCGTCCCGGCGTATGTCGGCGGATTGGCGGACGTGGTGCGCAGTCCGCGCTACGCCACTGCGGTCGGCTTGCTGCTCGACGGGCGAGAACAATTCCTGCGCGCGGAACTGGCGCGCGCACAGGGCAAGGGCTTGGGCAATGTCGCGGAAAGGATGAGGCAATGGTTCAAGGCGAATTTTTGAAATCGCGCGCAGTCGGCGGTGCAAGACGTCTTCCCTCGAGGTTGATGTCGTGCATGACGAGCACCCAACAAGGCAGCCGGCTCGCGCGTAAACGTTGGAGTTCACTTTAGCAATCAGACAGGAAAAGGAGCACATCATGTTCGAAATCATCGACCAGAGCCCGCAGGAAGCGGTTATCAAAGTGATAGGCGTGGGCGGGTGCGGCGGCAATGCCGTGGAGCACATGATCGGAAAAGGGCTGCCGGGCGTGGAATTCATCGCCGCGAATACCGACGCGCAAGCGCTCAAGCGCTCGACCGCGCCCGTTCAGTTGCAGCTCGGCAGCAGCCTGACGCGCGGACTCGGCGCCGGAGCCCGCCCGGAGATCGGGCGCGACGCGGCGATGGAAGACAAGGACCGCATCGCGGAGATGATCGAAGGCGCCGATATGCTGTTCATCACCGCCGGCATGGGCGGAGGTACGGGGACCGGGGCCGCACCGGTCGTGGCGCAGGTGGCGAAGGACCGCGGCATTCTGACCGTCGCGGTCGTAACGCGGCC
>DATNNK010000414.1:0-12806 GCA_035601875.1 Casimicrobiaceae bacterium
GGGACCGAAAACCTGCGGAAACAGCGCCGGGTCGATCTTGCCGAGCATCACGTTGCAGTCGGTGACGGTCAAGGGCCCGCCGCGGCGATAGCATGCGGGACCGGGATTGGCCCCCGCCGACGCCGGCCCGACGCGGAAACGTGCCCCGTCGAAGGTGCAGATCGAGCCGCCGCCCGCGGCGACGGTATGGATCTTCATCATCGGCGCGCGTAAGCGCACGCCGGCGACCTCGGTGACAAAAGCGCGCTCGTACTCGCCGGCGTAGTGCGTGACATCGGTCGATGTACCGCCCATATCGAAGCCGATGATCTTGTCGAAGCCGGCAAGGCGCGAGACCTCGACCGCGCCGACGATGCCGCCGGCGGGCCCCGACAGAATGGCGTCCTTGCCCTGAAAGCGATGGGCGTCGGTCAGCCCGCCGGAGGACTGCATGAACTGTAAGCTCACGCCTGGCAGATCGGCTTCCACCTGAGCGACGTAACGACGCAGGATGGGAGAAAGGTAGGCGTCGACGACAGTCGTGTCACCGCGCGAGACGAGCTTCATCAGCGGGCTTACTTCATGGCTGACCGATATCTGAATGAATCCGATGTTCCGCGCAAGCTCGGCAAGCCTCGCCTCGTGCGCAGGATAGCGGTAGCCATGCACCAGCACGATCGCGCAGGCACGAATACCGTCGCCAAACGCAGCGCGCAGCGATTTCTCGGCACCAGCAAGATCGAGCGCACGCACCATCTCGCCGTGCGCGCCGAGGCGCTCGTCGATCTCGATCACGCGCTCATAGAGCATCGTCGGCAGCTCGATCCTGCGCACGAAAAGCTTGGGCCGGTTTTGGTAGGCGATACGCAGCGCGTCGCCAAAACCGCGCGTGATTGCCAGCACCGTCCGCTCGCCGGTGCGCTCCAGCAAAGCGTTGGTCGCGACCGTGGTACCCATCTTGACGGCCTCGATCGTGCCCTTCGCGATCGGCGCACCCGGAGGAAGACCGAGTAGCTCGCGAATCCCGTGAACCGCGGCATCGCGGTAGCGCTCCGGGTTCTCAGAGAGCAGCTTGTGCGTCGCGAGCGTTCCATCGGAGCGCCGCGCGACGATATCGGTGAAGGTGCCGCCGCGGTCGATCCAGAACTGCCAGCGAGAGCGCGTGGGGTCGGTCATCGTTTGGCTAGTTCGATAGATGCCGAAGACCCTTAACGCCTCTGGCAAGATGATCGCGCTGTATGCGCTGCGTTAAAACTTCTCTTCGGGTTTCATCGTGAAAGCGAGGAGCGCGCCGACCAGCATTAGCGCCATCGAGCCGATGAACGGCCAATCCCAGTTGCCCGTAACGTCGATGATCCACCCACCGACCACCGGGCTGATGATTGCAGCCAATGCCGAACCGCTATTCATGATGCCGCTCGCAGTACCGGAATATTTTGGAGCAATGTCCATTGGAATGGCCCACATCGGGCCGATCGTCATTTCCGCGAAAAAGAATCCCAGGCTCAGGCAGATCGCTGCAACCGTCGAGTCGTGCACAAAAAGGATCGGTAACAACGAACCCAGCGTGGCGAGATTGCAAACGACGACCATGAGGCTGCGGGCCTTGGTAAGGCTTCCGGTCCGGGCGAGCAACCAGTCGGTCGTCTGACCGCCGAGCCAATCGCCAACGACTCCAGCAAAAAACACACCAGCCGCGAACACCGCGGAGTTCTTCAGATTCATCTGATAGTTGTGGAGGAAGTATTGTGGGATCCAGGTGAGGAACAGCCACAAGGTCCAGCCATAGCAGAAATAGACGACGGTCACGGGTGCCATGCGCTTGATCAATGGCCCCCACGGAGTCGCCGGTGCTTCCTTTACGCCAATGTATGCCGGCAGGTCTTTGAGTTCCGCCTCGGTGATCTTGGCGTGGTCGCGCGGATTGTCGCGGAAGTACCAGGCCCAGACCAGGGCCCAAAGAAAGCTAAAGGCTCCGAGGATGATGAACGAACCACGCCATGTGTAGGCAAGCATCAGCCAAGTCACCAGCGGCGGCGTTACTGCGTTGCCGATGCGCGCAAAGGCGTGTGTAATACCCTGCGCAAAGCCACGCTTTCCCATCGCCGTCCAGTTTGACATCGCCCGTGTCGCAGTTGGGAACGTTGCGCCTTCTCCGAGCCCCAGCAGGATGCGAGCAAGGACCATCGAGACGAGTCCACCAGCCAAGCCGGTTAGCACGGTCGCTCCGGCCCAGATGAACGAACAAATCGTTAGCGTCCTCCGCGGCCCAAACCGATCACCGACCCAGCCGCCTATAATTTGAAAGAGGAGATAGGGATACGCGAACGCCGAAAAAACGAAGCCGACTTGAGTATTTGACAGATTAAATTCCTTGCCGAACACAATTGCCGCGGTGCTGACGTTGACGCGATCGACATACGTAATGAAGTACATCACACACAAGAGTCCCAGCACTCGGGTTGTCGAGCGGCTCAGCATGAATCCTCCCTGTCATTTGCGGACATCGGTTGCAATGTCTCGCCGGTGAGAAAATAGTGCTTCTTTGATACGTGGCGGTGAAATTCTACTGTTTTTTCGGCTGAAGCAAAGCTCGGCCGCAATCATCCGGCTTTGTTTGCCATGCAGCACATGATGGCGGACTTGGCGCTCGCCGGTAAGCCTCACGACAAGGCCGAAAGCCGCACGTTGAGAACAAATTATCGATACTTCTTTTGACTTGTGATTTCGTATCTGTCAGATTGCAACGACCGCCGCAACGAGCTTCAGACTTGAACGGCGATGGGCTGTTCTGTCTGATACCCGGCGCCGCCTCAACACGGGAATGGATCAGTTGGCTATCGCATCAGTCTCGAGCGCGTTAGATATGCCTGCGAGCGCTACGGCCAATCGGGCGCCTGTCACTACCGCGACCGACGCCGGCGCGGTTCGGCAACGGATCCGATCGGGAGTCTTCAACGGGCACACCTCTGGCCTTGCACCCCGCCACGTTCAAGGCAACGTCGTCATCCTGCCGGCCGATCTGGCAGGCGATTTTCTGCTCTTCTGCCAGCGCAATCCCAAGCCCTGCCCGCTTCTCGCCGTCTCCGAGGCCGGCCAGGCGTCGCTGCCGGCGCTGGGCGCAGACCTCGATATCCGAACCGACGTCCCGCGCTATCGCGTCTGGCGCGATGGCAGGCTGGTCGACGAACCGACGGACATCGGTGCCTATTGGCGAGAAGATCTTGTCACCTTCGTCATCGGCTGCTCGTTCTCGTTCGAGCAGGCCTTGATCGACGCCGGCCTTCCGCTGCGGCACGTTGAGCTTGGACTCAACGTCGCCATGTACCGTACTTCCGTCGCCACCGAGCCGGCGGGCCGCTTCCACGGGCCGCTGGTGGTGTCGATGCGGCCGTTCACGCCGGCGAACGCGATTCGCGCCGTTCAAATCACCTCACGATTTCCTTCAGTGCACGGCGCGCCCGTGCACCTCGGCAACCCCGACCTGATAGGCATCACGGATTTGTCGAGGCCGGATTATGGCGACGCCATCGCCGTGGCCGCCGATGAGCTGCCAGTTTTCTGGGCATGCGGTGTCACTCCCCAGGCTGTCGTCGCTGCGGCTCGTCCGACATTCTGCATAACGCATTCACCTGGCTGCATGCTCATCACCGATCGGTTGAATCACGAATTGGCGGCATTTTGAGGGATGGGATCCGTTCGCGCCTGACTGCTGGCGCGCCGGCATCGATTTTTTCTTGAACCAGGGAGCGGTGGATGAAACGTCTTTGGCATTTGTTCGCGCTTGCCCTTGCACTTTCGCTTTGGCTGGTACGGCCGGTGCTCGCGCAGGAGGAGATCCGGATCGGCGTCATTTATCCGCTAACCGGCGCTGCGGCCTCGACCGGATTGGAATTGAAGAACGCGCTGGAGCTTGCCGCCGACTTGATCAACAACGGCACCAAGGGACTCAATCTGCCGCTGACGACGACTGGCGGCCTCCCCAATCTCAAAGGCGCCAAGATCAAACTTATCTTTGGCGACCATCAGGGCAACCCGCAAACCGGTGCGACCGAGGCCGAACGGCTGATCTCGCAGGAAAAAGTGGTGGCTCTCGTTGGCTGCTACTTCAGCAACGTCACGAATACGGCCAGCCAGGTCGCGGAACGCAACGGCATTCCATTCATGAATCCCGAGTCGTCTTCGGCGACGCTGACCCAGCGAAGCTTCAAATGGTTTTTCCGAACGACTCCGCACGATGACTTGTTCGTCACCAACTTCTTCGAGTTTCTCAAAGACGTCGAGAAAAAGAAGAATATCTCGGTCAAGCGTATCGCGCTGTTCAACGAGAACACACTGTTCGGCACCGAGACGACCAAGATCGAAGAAAAACTTGCCGGCGAACAGAAATATCCGATTGTCGAGAAGATCATCTACCCCGCCAAGAGCACGCAGCTCACCTCGGAGATTCAGCGAATCAAAGCGGCCAACCCGGACCTGATCATGCAATCGTCGTATCTGGGCGATGCGATTCTCTCCATGAAGACGTACAAGGAGCTGGGCGTCTCCCCCGATGCGCTGCTCGCCAACGATGCCGGCTTCAACGACTCCGAGTTCCTGAAGACGCTGGGGAAGGACGGCGAATATGTCCTGAGCCGCGAAGTCTGGGCGCTCGACCTGGCCAGCAGGAATCCACTGATCAAGCAGGTCAACGATTTGTATCTCGAGCGCTACAAGACGAACTTTAACGGCAACTCGGCGCGGACCTTCACTGGCCTGATGACTCTGGCGGAAGCGATCAACCGCGCCGGAAGCACCAAGCCCGAAGCCATTCAAAAGGCGCTCGTCGAAACCAACATCCCGGGCACCAAGCTGATCATGCCGTGGAAAGGGATCAAGTTCGACGCGACCGGCCAGAACACGCTGGGAAGCGGCATCATCGTGCAAGTGCAGGATGGCAAGTATGTGACGGTGTGGCCATTCGACCTCGCCTCGAAGGATGTCATCTGGCCGATGCCGAAGTGGGACCAGCGGAAATAGCTCCTGCGCGACTCGACGTAAGGCGTCAATCTCGCGCACGCGACCGATTCCCCGGGTCCTGGTCTGCGCCGGGTCACGCGTTTCTGGCTCCCCGACTCGACCGCGAGACATGACTGCCTCCTTCGACATCCTGCTCCAGACGCTGCTCTCCGGCGTCCTGATCGGGCTGATCTACGCACTGGTCGCCGTGGGGCTGACGATGATCTTCGGAGTGATGGACATCGTCAATTTCGCGCACGGGGAGTTTCTGATGCTCGGCATGTATGCGAGCTTCTGGGGCTTCGCGCTGTGGGCGCTGGATCCAATGTTCACGCTACCGCTCACCGCGTTGATGCTGTTTGCGCTCGGTGCCGCGATCTATCACGTGGTCATTCGCCGCATCATCCGCGCCCCGATGCTGTCGCAGATTTTCACGACCTTCGGCTTGATGATTCTGTTCCGCGGCCTCGCGCAGTTCCTTTGGAAGCCGGATTTCCGAACGATCGAACACACCATCGTACAGGGTAAGGTAGCATTCGCGGGTCTGCAGTTCGGGCTGCCGCAACTCGTCGCTGGAGGAGGCGCCATCGTCGTGACGGGCGTCGTGTGGTGGTTCCTGCAACGCACGCGGCTGGGCGCCGCGCTCGAGGCAACCGCAGCGGACAAGGAAGCGGCGGCGTTGATGGGCATCGACGTACAAAAAATGTTCGCGCTCGCCTGGGGCATCGGCGCCGCATGCGCGGGAATTGCGGGGGCGTTGCTGTCGACGTTCTTTCCGATCTTTCCGGAGGTCGGCGCAAACTTTATTCTTGTCGCCTTCGTCACCGTGGCGCTAGGCGGCTTCGGAAGCGTCGCCGGCGCGTTCTGGGCCGGGATCATTGTCGGCATCGTCGAGGTGCTCGGCGGCTTTCTGCTCGGACCGCAGTACAAGCTGGCGCTGGTGCTGACGCTGTACCTTCTTGTGGTCTTGTTGCGGCCCCAAGGATTGCTCGGACGCGCCTGACCTGACCTAAGTCGATTCCGTGATTGCGTGAAATCGCCGGTGCCTACTGCGACGCAGCCGACCGCGCCGATCGCCGCGTCGTCGGGCGCGTCCCGACTCGTGACCGCGAAACGCATTGCACTTTTGGCGGTCGTTGCGCTGGCGCTCGTGCTTCCTTCTCTGGTGGCGAACACCAGTCAGCTGAACTACGCCATCCTCGTGCTCATGATCGCGCAGGCGGGCGTGGCGTGGAACATCCTCGGAGGCTACGCGGGACAGGTTTCACTCGGCCACGCAGCCTTTTACGGCATAGGCGCCTACACGTCCACGCAATTGCTTTTGGTCTTCGGCCTTTCGCCGTGGCTAGGCATGCTGGCAGGCGGCGGCGTGGCCGTGCTGTTTGCGCTCGCGATCGGCTGGCCGTGCTTTCGTCTCAAAGGCCACTACTTCGCGATGGCCACCATCGCAATCGCGGAGATTCTCCAAATCGTTGTGACCAACTGGGACTGGCTGGGCGGGGCGGTCGGCATCTCGCTGCCCCTCGCCGAAACCGGCTGGTGGGGCTTCGTATTCAACAAGTCGAAAGTGCCCTACTACTACATCGTTCTGGGGCTGCTGCTGCTGACCATGGGCGCAAGCTGGTTGATCGAGCGCAGCTTCCTGGGCTACTACTTTCGTGCCATCAAGGACGAACCGGATGCAGCACGCAGCATCGGTATCGACCTGAAGCGATACAAACTGATCGCGATAGCGGCCAGCAGTTTTCTGACGGCACTGGGCGGCACCTTCTACGCACAAAAGGAGCTGTTCATCGATCCCGGCTCGACCATGGCCACCTCACTATCGATCAAGATCGCGCTGGTAGCGATTCTCGGTGGTGTCGGGACTCTCGGCGGACCCGTGATCGGCGCCTTGATCCTGACCGCGATTGAGGAGGCGACGCGCGCGATGTTTGGCGGGACCGGTCGCGGCACCGACCTCATCATCTATGCGCTCCTGATTATCGGCGTCGCCGTCTTCTATCCCAGCGGTATCGCAGGATGGTGGCGCAATCTTGAAAAACGCTGGCTCGAGCCAAAGCTTGCCGGCCGCACCAGGGAAACGCCGTGACCACGCCGCTGCTCAACGTGCGCCGTCTGTGCAAGCATTTCGGGGGCCTAAGCGCCAACGAGGATGTCAGCTTCGCGGTAGATCGAGGAGAGATCGTCGGGCTGATCGGTCCCAACGGGGCCGGGAAGACAACACTGTTCAACTGCCTTGCCGGCTTCTACCCCCCCAGCGCAGGGAGTATCGAGTTCGACGGCGAGACTTTCGCGCAACTCACGCCGGAGAGAGCTGCAAAACGCGGCATTGCCCGGACCTTTCAGATCGTGCGCACGTTCGCGTCGATGACCGCGTGCGAGAACGTCATGGTCGGGGCGATGATGCGAAACAAGCGCGTCGCCGAAGCGCGCAAGCTCGCGACCGATACCCTTGCGTTCGTTGGCTTGACCGGACGTGCAACGTCCATTGCGGGGACGATGACGGTTGCCGAACAGCGGCGGCTCGAAATCGCCCGCGCGCTGGCAACCGGACCAAAGCTCTTGCTGTTGGACGAAGTGATGGCGGGATTGAACCACACCGAGGTGCGCGAGGCAGTCAACCTCGTCTTGCGCATTCGCGAACGCGATATCGCCTGCGTCATCGTCGAACACGTCATGGAGGCGATCATGCCGATCGCCCACCGCATCGTCGTGCTCGACGCCGGCCGCAAAATCGCCGACGGGCCGCCGGAGGCAATTGCGCGCGACCCTGCAGTGCTCGCCGCGTATCTCGGTGACTGACATGCTCAAGGTCGAGCGCATACGGGTCAGCTACCAGCGCGTGCCGGCGCTGCATGACGTTAGCCTTCTGCTCAAGCGCGGCGAAATCGTCGCCATCGTCGGCGGCAACGGCAACGGCAAATCCACCACGCTGCGGGCCATCGCGGGCCTGAATCGTCTCGATGCCGGACGGATCGTGCTGGCGGACCGCGACATCGGCACGCTTGCACCGCATGACCGCGTTCGCCTCGGCATTTCGCTGGTGCCGGAAGGGCGGCGGCTGTTTCCGCGCCTCACCGTCGCGCGGAACCTTGAGCTAGGTGCCTTTACGCGAGCAGATTCCGCGGAGGTCGCAGCCTCTCTGGACCGGGTTTTCGCACTCTTTCCTGTCCTTCAGGAGCGACGCCGACAATTGGCTGGAACGATGAGCGGAGGCGAGCAGCAGATGCTGGCGATCGGCCGCGGATTGATGGCGCACCCGCAGCTCCTGCTACTCGACGAACCCTCGTGGGGGATCGCGCCCAAGCTCGTCACCAAAATTCTCGACACGATCGTCGCGATCAATGCTGCCGGAGTGAGCATTCTTCTGGTGGAGCAAAATCTGCGCCGGGCCTTGGCGATCTCGCATAGAGCCTACGTGATCCAGACCGGTCGCATGGTGCTCGAAGGTTCCGGGCAGGACTTGCTTGAAAGCGAGCTTGTCAAGCAAGCTTATCTAGGCGGATAGCGCAGCCATGACGCAAGATGTGGCAGTAATGCGCTGCTAATGTTCTATCTCATGATCGTCGCGACGCTGCTGCTATACTTTTTCCCGCGGCTGGTTACATTCTTTCCGCACCAGATGAAGCTGGGTTAAGTGAGATGCGCCCCATCGGTGGACACGTGCGACGCACTGAGGAATTTGCGGCCAAGCTCAGAACACCGTTCGCGGTCCTGGGTATCCGCGTCTCCGGTTCGGCACTTACCGGCGTCGAATACCTGCCGCTGTGCGAAAGAGCGATGGCACCGACACATGCGCTCGCCGAGCGCACCTGCCGCCAGATCGAGCGCTTTCTCGATGACCCGATGTTCCGCTTTACGTTGCCGCTGGCACCCGCGGGCACCGCGTTTCGGCACCGTGTCTGGGACGCGTTGCCGGCGATTCCGGTCGGCGAGTCGCGCACTTACGGCGAAATCGCGCGCCAACTCAGCAGCGCACCGCGGGCGATCGGCGGCGCGTGCGGCGCCAATCCGATCGCGCTTATCATTCCCTGTCACCGTGTTGTCGGCAGTCGAGGGTCTCTGGGCGGGTTCATGGGTGTGACCGAGGGCAACCCGATCGATATCAAGCGCTGGCTGTTGACGCACGAGGGTTATCGTTTCGGCCGGTAGTTATTGGCCGAGCTCGTTTGCCCAGTAACTCCAGTGCCGAACTCCTCCGCGTTGATCGATGCGTTCTGCGACCAGGTGTGGCTGCAGGACGGACTTGCCGCCTCGAGCCTCGGTAGCTATCGGCGGGATCTCATGGCGTGGGCGCGCTGGCTCGAGGATGACAAGACGAAACCCTCGAAGAGCTTGCTTGCCGCCGACCGTGGCGACATCGAGGCGTTCCTCGCCGCGCAGTTCCAGGCCGGGGCAAAGCCCTCGTCGATCAATCGGCGGCTGTCGTCGTTGCGCCGCTTCTACCGCCTGCAGCTCTTGCTCGGCGCTCTCAAGGACGATCCGACGCAGCGCATTCAGGCGCCGAAACTCCCTAGACACCTGCCGAAGAATCTGTCCGAGGCGCAGGTCAGCGCGCTCCTCGACGCGCCTAACCCGGAAACCACGCTGGGACTGCGCGACCGCGCCATGCTCGAGACGCTGTACGCGACCGGATTGCGCGTGTCCGAGCTGGTGGGGCTGACGCTGGCTCAAGTCAGTCTCGACATGGGCGTCGTTCGCGTTCTGGGCAAGGGCAACAAGGAGCGATTGGTCCCCATGGGCGAAGAAGCCATAGACTGGCTCAAGCGCTATCTGACGACTGCGCGCGTCGAGCTGGCCGGCTCGGGCAAGAGCGACGCGGTGTTTCTCACCGCTCGCCGCGGGCCACTTTCGCGCCAGGCTTTCTGGCAATTGATCAAGCGCTATGGCATCAAGGCGGGCATCGCCGGCACGACCTTGTCGCCGCATACGCTCAGACACGCATTCGCGACGCACCTTCTGAATCACGGCGCCGATTTGCGCGTCGTCCAGCTGCTGCTCGGCCACGCGGACATTACGACGACGACCATTTATACGCACGTGGCGCGCGAACGATTGAAGCAGCTGCATCAGCGCCATCATCCCCGCGGATGACCTGCAGGAAGAGGTGCTCGGCATGAGTCTCGCGCGATCATCGATCCGATCGCTCCTTCGGTCCGAATCCGCGCTCGGACGTCTTTTTCGGCGATTGCGACCGTCGCTAGCGCCTCATTTGTCAACATCGGTGTCAACGTCGTTGTCAACATCGGCAACCGCATCGACCGGCGATCCGCAGGTCTTTTTCCGATGCAACATCTGCGGGCGGTCCAACAGCACTGTTCTGGCGGCGCTGCAGCGCGAACGGCCCTCGTGCGCGCAATGCGGCTCGACGGTGCGCGCACGGGCGATGGTGCATCTACTGACCAGCGAGTTGCTGGGCCACGGCGTTGCGCTGCCCGACCTGCCTTCTCGCGTCGATCTTTGCGGGATCGGCCTTTCCGATGCGGAGGCGTACGCTCTGCCGCTGGCGCGAAAGTTCGCCTACACCAATACCTATTTTCATGCGGAGCCCATGCTCTACATCGCCAACGTGGCGCCCGAAAAGTGCGCGTGCTACGACTTCATCATCGCCAGCGATGTTTTCGAGCACATCGCGCCGCCGGTGGCGCGCGCATTTTCCAATGCCAGGCGCCTGCTCAAGCGCGGCGGCGTGTTCATCTTTTCGGTCCCGTTTTCGCTCGAAGCCGACACGGTCGAACACTTTCCCGAACTGCACGACTACCGTCTGATTGAGTCGCCGGAAGGATGGCGGTTGGAGAACCGTACCATCGATGGCCGCTGCCAGACGTTTACCAACCTGGTGTTTCACGGCGGAAGTGGGACGACGCTGGAAATGCGCCTGTTCTCGCGCGCTGCCCTGGAACGCGAATTCGCCGCTGCCGGCTTTGCCCGCATGCGCGTCGCCGACGAAGCTTTTCTTGCCCACGGCATCGTCTGGCCGGAGCCGTGGTCGGTTCCGATGGTCGCCTATGCGTGACGCGGCCTGATTGCTCGGGCGCAGCGTCAGCTTCGCGTGCCGCGCTCGATCGCAACGCCGATCTGCTTCACCCCCGCGAGCGGCGCGAGCTTGCAGACTCTGACGCTGGCCCATGGCGCTCCAAACTCGCGGCACAGGATTTCCGCGATCGCTTCGGCAAAGCGCTCGAGCATCTTATGCGTGTGGTCCGCAGCGAGGGCTTGCAGCCGCTTCACGACAGCCGTGTAATCGAGTGCATCCTCGAAGCGGTCGCTGCTGAATACCTGCGCGGAGGGCAGCTCGAACTCGAGATTCAACAGCAGCGGCTGTGCCAAATGCTGTTCCCACTCGTAGACGCCGATGCGCGTCTCGATGCGCAGATCGTTGATGAAAATTCGGTTCACGGTCCGCGGAACAGGAATGGGGGTCGATGAAAAATGAGGGAAGACCTGCGAAACGTAGTGGCCGGCGTGCTCGCGACGCTTTGCTACAATCCACCGCGCCGGACTGCCACGCATTGTAGATGAATCCTTCGCTTGCCACCCTTGCCGTCATCGTCGCGGCGTACCTGATCGGCTCCGTTTCGTTTGCGGTGGTCGTCAGCAAGCTTTTCGGATTGCCGGACCCGCACAGCTATGGCTCGGGCAACCCGGGCGCGACTAATGTGCTGCGCACCGGCAACAGGGCAGCCGCGCTGCTGACGCTCCTCGGCGACGGCGTCAAGGGGTTTGCCGCCGTGGTGATCGCCTATCACCTGGGTGCCAGCTGGGGTGACGCATCGCTCGCTACCGCCGGAGCCGCGCTTGCCGTTTTTATAGGACACCTGTATCCGATCTTCCATCGTTTCGCGGGCGGTAAAGGTGTTTCTGCGGCGGCCGGCATCGCCTTCGGTCTGTCCTGGCAGCTCGGGCTCGCGGCGCTTGTCGTCTGGCTCGCCGTCGCGTTCGCCTTTCGCTTTTCTTCGCTGGCCGCGATCGTCGCCGCCATCGCGACACCACCGCTGGGTTTTTATTTCCTCGGCAACTGGCCGGAAGCGTGGGCGCTGATCCCCATCGCGCTGCTCCTGGTGTTGCGGCATCGGGCCAACATCCGCGACCTGCTCGCCGGCCATGAAGCCAAGATCGGGGCCTGAGCACTGGTTCCTGTTCGGCTTATGACGGAGTAGAGAGATCGGCGAGCTCCCACCGCGGTCTGACGGTGAAGGCGTAATCGTCGACGGCGCCGCGTCGCAAGCGTAGCGCGCCGACCAGTGCAATCATTGCGCCGTTGTCGGTGCAAAATCGCAGGTCCGGGCAGAACACTTCGACACCGCGTTTGCTCGCTGCCGCGCTCAGCCGCTCGCGCAGCGCGCGGTTCGCGTCTACGCCGCCGCCGACCACCACTCGTGAAAATGTGGTCTGGTCGAGCGCCGCGATCGTCTTCGCGACAAGAACGTCGACGATCGCGTCTTCGAACCCGCGCGCGATGTCTGCTTTTTGCACGGCGAGCGCGTCGTGACCGCGGACCAGCGTCAGCACCGCGGTCTTCAATCCGGAAAAGCTCATATTGAGATCGCCGCTGTCCTTCATGGGCCGCGGTAATATGACGGCGCCCGGGCGTCCAGCCTCGGCGAGCTTCGCCAGCGCTGGGCCGCCTGGATAACCAAGTCCGAGGAGAGTAGCGGTCTTGTCGAAGGCTTCTCCGGCGGCGTCGTCGAGGGTATCTCCCAGCAGCGTGTAGTCGCCGACCTGCGCCACCGCGTAGAGCTGCGTGTGCCCGCCCGAAACCAGCAGTGCGACGAACGGGAATGCGGGCTTCGGGTCGCCCAATAGCGGAGACAGCAAGTGAGCTT
>DATNNK010000415.1:0-5192 GCA_035601875.1 Casimicrobiaceae bacterium
AAGCAGGCGGAACCTGCCGTCCCTGACGATGACCAGCACTCGGGCCCGCTCGTCCATGCCGTTGTGGTTCGTCGGACTCATGTTGAACACGCCTTGGCATCCGGTGATATCTCTCTGCTGCTCCAGCGCATCGCGCAGCGCGATGCGGAAGGCTTCGGTTCCCGGCTTGGCGGTCTTAAGCGCGATGGGAATAGCCTGCTGCAACAGCAATCCAGCATCGTAGGTGTTGGCGCCAAACGTCGCCGGCCGCTGCCCGAACTGCTTCTCGTACGCGCTGATGTAGGCAAGCGCCACCTTCCTGATCGGATCGCCTGGCGCGACATCGTCGATGACCAGCATCGATCCCGCCGCGAGCACCGTCCCCTCGACTTTTTCCTTGCCGAGCCGGATGAACTCGTCGGTGGCAACGGCATGCGTCTGATAGACGCGTCCCTTGTAGGATTGATCGTAGAGCGTCGCCTGCGGCAGCACGGCGGGGCCGCCGACCGCCGCGATCAGCACCGCATCGGGTTTGGCCGACATCATCTTCAGCACCTGTCCCGTCACGCTCTGGTCAGCGCGCGCGAAGCGCTCGCTGGCGACGATGTGGATGCCGGCTTTTTCGGCGAGGCCGCCGAACACCTTGTACCAGTTTTCGCCGTAGGGATCGTTGAAGCCGATGAACGCCACCGTTTTGACGCCGTTTTTCAGCATGTGCTTGATCAGCGCGGCGGCGATCAAATCGTCGTTCTGCGTGGTCTTGAATACCCACCGTCTCTTGGCATCGATCGGCTCGACCACCGACGAGGTCCCGACCGTCGCCAGCATCGGCACCTTGCTCTCGGCGATGATGTCGAGGATCGCCAGCGCGTTCGGCGTCGTCGACGGCCCGATCAGCGCATCGATGTGATCCTCGCCGATGAGCTTCCTGGCGTTCTGCACCGCGCGGGTGGTGTCGCCACCGTCGTCGAGCTGGATGTATTCGACGCTGGCATCGCCGATCTTCCGTGGCAGAAGCTCGCCGGTGTTCTTTTGCGGGATGCCGATCGCGGTCGTCGGGCCCGTGGCCGAGACCATCAGCCCGACTCGAACCTGCGCCATCGCACCGGTGATGCCGAACAGCAGTGCGGCAGCGAAAATCGTCAAGCGCCTGAACATGAGCTTCCCTTCTTTTGCCTTCGTTTTTTTGCACGTCGCGCAAAGATGCGCATGCTATGCCGTCGGCCGCCTCGCGACAAGCTGATGCACCGGCTTCAGGCGAACTGCCCGGCGGCAAAGCCCGACGACCATGCCCACTGAAAGTTGTGGCCGCCCAGATGCCCCGTGACATCGACGACCTCACCGATGAAATACAAGCCCGGAACGCTCTCGACCGCCATCGTCTTCGACGAAAGATGCCGCGTATCGACGCCACCGAGCGTCACTTCGGCCTTGTTATAGCCAAGCGTGCCGGACGGACGCACCGACCAATCGTTGAGCACCGCGCCAATCTCGGAGAGGCGCTTCTCGCCTAGGGATCTGACCGGACCGGTGGCCTGTTGCCCGCTCCCATACTGAACGCTCCACTGCTGCGCGAATCGATGCGGCAGGCGCTGCGCGAGGAGGCCCGCGACACTTGCAGACGCGCTTTTCTCGCTCGCGAGCCAAGCACTCGCGTCAAGTCCGGGCAGGAGGTCGATGTGTAGGAAATCGCCGCCGTTCCAGTAGGAGGACGCCTGCACGATCGCAGGCCCGGACAGGCCACGGTGCGTGAACAACAGATTCTCGCGAAACCTGCCTCCATTGCATGACACCTCGGCGTCGATCGACACGCCCGAGAGATCGCCATATCGCTCGAGCGTCGCCGGCTCCAGTGCCAGCGGCACCAGGGCCGGCCGGGGAGGTACGACACCGACGCCAAACTGCTCGGCGATCCGGTAGCCCAAAGGCGTGGCACCGATTTTTGGAATCGTCAGACCGCCGGTGGCGACGACCAGCGATGCCGCCCGAGCCGCACCGCGTGAGGTCGAAACGATGAATGCGTCGCTCTTGCGTTCGACCTTCTCCACGGCGTACGGGATGCGCCAGTCGACCGCAGCACCCTCGCATTCCGCGCGCAGCATGACAATGATCTGCAGCGCCGAGTCGTCGCAAAATAGCTGGCCCAGCTTCTTTTCGTGCCACGCGATACCGTGGCGCTCCACCAATGCGACGAAGTCGCGCGGCGAATATCGCGCCAGCGCGGAGCGGCAGAAGGCGGGGTTTTGCGACAGGAAGTTCGTCGCGTCGCAATGAATGTTGGTGAAGTTGCAGCGTCCGCCGCCGGAGATGCGTATTTTTTCGCCGACGATCGGATAATGTTCGATGAGCAGTACGCGTCGGCCGCGCCGACCTGCCTGGGCCGCGCACATCATGCCGGCAGCGCCGGCACCGATCACGATGACGTCGTACGTTGCGGGACGCGCCGCAGTCAAAACCAGGAGCGCTTCGAGCTGCGCTGCCCTCGTTGATGCATCACGAAGCGCTCACCTCACGGCTCGAAGAATTCGCGTACCTTGTCGAACCAGTTCTTCGCCCGCGGGTTGTGCGCGCTCGGATCCTGCGCGTTGATCGCCTCAAACTCGCGCAGCAGCTCTTTTTGCCGCGAGGTCAGCTGCACCGGCGTCTCGATCGCGACATGGCAGAAGAGATCGCCGTAGCCGCTGCTGCGCACGCCTTTGATGCCCTTTCCTCTCAACCGGAAAACCTGACCTGTCTGGGTTTCCGCCGGAATCTTGATCTTGGCATGGCCGTCGAGCGTCGGAATCTCGATTTCGCCGCCCATCGCCGCGGTCGCAAAGCCGATCGGCATTTCGCAGTGAAGATCGTTGTTCTCGCGCTGGAATACCGGATGCTCCTTCAGATTCACGACCACATAAAGGTCGCCATGAGGGCCGCCGTTGAGCCCTGCCTCGCCTTCGCCCGAGAGACGGATGCGGTCGTCGTGATCGACGCCGGCCGGGATCTTGACCGATAAGGTCTTGCTCTTCCTGATGCGGCCCGCGCCGCTGCAGGTGGCGCACGGCTCGGGCACGATCTTGCCGGTGCCATGACATTGCGGACATGTCTGCTGGATCGAAAAAAAGCCCTGCGAGACGCGTACCTGACCCTGGCCGTTGCACGTCGGGCAGGTCTTGGGTTGCGTTCCCGGTTTGGCGCCGCTGCCATGGCAAGTCTCGCACTCCTCCATCGCCGGAATGCGGATCTTGGCTTCGGTGCCACGCGCTGCTTCTTCGAGCGACAGTTCGAGGTTGTAGCGAAGGTCGGCGCCTCGAAAGACTCCGCTGCCGCGACCGCGAGCGCCGCCCTGGCCGCCAAAAATCTCGCCGAAGATGTCCCCGAAGGCATCGGCGAAACCGCCGAATCCCTCCGCCCCGCCGAATCCACGCGCACCTGCAGCGCCGAAACCGGCGGACGGATCGACGCCGGGGTGTCCGAACTGATCGTAGGCCTGCCGTTTGCGAGCGTCGGTCAGGACCTCGTACGCTTCCTTCGCCTCCTTGAATTTTTCTTCCGAGCCCTTGTCCGGGTTGCGGTCCGGATGATGCTTCATCGCCAGCTTGCGATAAGCCTTCTTGATGTCCTCATCGGAGGCGTCGCGATTGACGCCAAGTGTCGTGTAATAGTCGCGCTTAGCCATTCTTCAGTATCCCAACCTCGGTTTCACAACCGCGTCCCCTGACAGCAATCGGCCGAGTTAAGGGGCGCTGGAGGCGCCCGCTTCAACTCGGCCAGATATCACGTCACCGGGCGGGCAACGGTCGCGAATATCGCCATCGTCCTGTCGCCCGGCGATTTGATATCACTTCTTGTCTTTGACTTCCGTAAATTCGGCGTCGACGACCTTTTCCTCGCCACCCTCGCTTGGTCCGCCCGCCTTGCCGCTTCCGCCCTGAGGATTGGCGCCGGCTTGCGCTTCCGCCTGCGACTGCGCGTACATCGCCTCGCCGAGTTTCTGCGACGCCGTCATCAGCGCCTGCGCCTTGGCCTCCATCGCATCCTTGCTCGCGTCCTTGTCCTTGAGCAGCTCTTCGGCTTCCTTCAATGCGCCCTCGATCTTGCCCTTTTCGTCGGCGCCGATCTTGTCGCCATACTCGGTCACCGATTTTTGCACGCTGTGCACCAATGCGTCGAGGTGATTGCGCGCCTGTACCGTCTCGAGCATCTTCCGATCGTCCTCGGCATGCTCCTCGGCGTCCTTGACCATTTTCTGGATCTCGGCTTCGCTCAAGCCCGACGACGCCTTGATGGTGATCTTGTTTTCCTTGCCGGTCGCCTTGTCCTTGGCATTGACGTGCAGGATGCCGTTGGCGTCGATGTCGAACGTGACCTCGATCTGCGGTAGGCCGCGAGGCGCCGGCGGAATCCCTTCCAGATTGAACTGGCCGAGGCTCTTGTTGCCCGACGCCACGTCGCGCTCGCCCTGGAGCACATGGATGGTCACCGCCGCCTGATTGTCGTCCGCGGTCGAGAACACCTGCTGCGCCTTGGTCGGAATGGTCGTGTTCTTCTGGATGAGCTTGGTCATCACCCCGCCCAGCGTCTCGATGCCCAGCGACAGCGGCGTCACGTCGAGCAGCAGCACGTCCTTGACGTCACCCTGCAGCACACCAGCCTGGATCGCCGCGCCCACCGCGACCGCTTCGTCGGGGTTCACGTCCTTGCGCGGCTCCTTGGCGAAGAATTCCTTCACCTTTTCCTGCACCTTCGGCATGCGGGTCATGCCGCCGACCAGGATCACGTCGCCCACCTCGGACAGCTTCACTCCCGCGTCCTTGATCGCAATCCGGCACGGCTCGATCGTGCGCTCGATCAGATCCTCGACCAGCGCCTCGAACTTGGCGCGGGTAATCTTGATCGACAGGTGCTTGGGGCCGGACTTGTCGGCGGTGATGTACGGCAGATTGATTTCGGTCTGCTGCGAGCTCGACAACTCGATTTTCGCCTTCTCCGCCGCTTCCTTCAGCCGCTGCAGCGCCAGCACGTCGTTCTTGAGGTCGACGCCCTGATCGCGCTTGAATTCGGTGACGATGTAGTCGATCAGCCGCTGGTCGAAGTCCTCGCCGCCGAGAAAGGTGTCGCCGTTGGTCGACATGACCTCGAACTGGTGCTCACCCTCGACGCTGGCGATCTCGATGATGGAGATGTCGAACGTGCCGCCGCCCAGGTCATACACGGCGATCTTGCGATCGCCT
>DATNNK010000416.1:0-7318 GCA_035601875.1 Casimicrobiaceae bacterium
CTCGATTATCGGGCCCGGTGCCGCGCATCCTGACCGAGCTCTTCACGCTGCTGTTTCGACTCTCGGCGCTCGGGCGTGACACGGTTCAGTTTCAGGCCGCCGCGGAGGCTTACAAGCACGACCCGGTCTGGCGCCTGCTGGCATGGTTGCAAATGTTGCTCGACGTCGGTTATTCGCGCGTTCTTGCGTTGCTTTTTTTGCAGCTGGTCATGATTGCGCTGATTCTCGTTCCATTTGGCCTCCTGCTCCCGGATGCAAATCCGTTGCACCACGCTGCCAGCGTGATCGGGGCCATGGCGGCCGGGCTCTGGTATTTTTACCGCTCGCGGAACGCCGTGATTGCGCTCGCTATCGGAGCAATTGTCGGCGTTTGCCTTTGGATCGCGCCTCCCGTGTGGGTCGATGGCCTGGTATGGATCGCACTCCTGAGCTTGCTCTACGACTGGTGGATGCGAGTATGTGAAGAGCGCTTTACGCTGGTGCGCGCGGTCGGATGGATCCTGTGGACGATTTCCGTCGCCACCGTGATCGTATTCGCGGTCAAGGCGGCTTCCAACGATCTCGCCATGTGGGTGTGGGGCGCGCTGAGCGCGCTCGAGGTCGTGCTCCTGCTCATTGTCGTCTGGTGGATGTTGGTTGCGCCGATCATGCTGGCATGGCTCTGCGCAAGCGTTTACGCATCACGCAGGCGCGGCGCGGATGCCGCCGTCGGGGCGCCGGTCAACGTTCGCGCCAAGTCCAGCGTCGCCACCGGCCGCGTCGGATTGTTCGTCTCGCTCGGCTTTTTCATCATCATCACGATGACGGCTTGGGCGCTCGTCACCACCGGCGTCGAGCATGCCGTCGAGCACGTCCCGTATGATCCCATCGTGTTCAAGCCGGCGCCGCCGGTGGTGCCGGGAGACGCGGTTGCGCCCGGGCTTACCACGGCGGGGATCTTTCTCGACGAGCGCTTCGTCAACAGCACGTCCGGATTTTCGGTGATCGCCCTGCTGCTGTTCCCGCTGGTGCTCTATCTCGTGCTGATGCTGTTGCCCAGTGTGCTGGCGGAGCTGGGCCTCATCTCGCAACAGTTCGGGAAACTCGGCCGCTGGCTGACGGGGGGTTACCGCAAGCTCGATCGTGTCGCGCTCACCTTTGTGGCCGCCGCCGTCGCCGCCGCGCTGCTGGCGGCAGTCGTGCTCGTCGCCGCGCGTTTGGGGATCGATCTTGCACCGACCTGGCTCGGACGGCATCTCAAATTGTTTGGCGAGCTGTCGAAGGACTGGCTCAAATATTTCGTGATCAGCGCCGGTACCGCCGCGCTCGCCTTCACCGCGGCCGGAGGAGTGCTGTCGCGCTATGCGCCCTGGCTGCGCGGGCCTCTGGACGCGGCGCTCGACGTCGACAATCACTTCCGCGAATTTCCGCGCCGTGCGATTCCCCGGGCGCGCATCTTTTCGCGTTACGTCGCCGTCCTGAAGCACGTCGCGGCGCAGGACTACGAGCGCATCGTGATCGTGTCGCATAGTCAGGGCACGGTCATTTCGGCGGATCTGTTCCGCTATATGAAGGAACGGGCGGCGAATGCGCAAGCCGCCGGCCCGGACGACGAAGTCGCCAAGCTGTGGCGGGCTGTGGGCAGCAAGATAATGCTGGTCACCGCGGGATGCCCTTTGCGACAGCTCTATGCGGCGCGCTTTCCGGAAATGTATGACTGGGTCTTGCGCGACGACGGCGCGACCATGGGTCCTGCCGCGGCGGATGTCGGTGTCACGCTTTGGGTCAACGTTTACACCACCGGCGATTACGTCGGCCGCTGGCTGTGGTCGCGCACCGCACATGTGGACGAGTATCCCCTTTCTCAGATCGACGAGATTCAAGGCGGCGAAACGTACACGCCTACGCGCATCGACGCGAGCGACTGGCGCACGCTCATGGGTGAGGCAAGCGTGAAGGACGTCAGCATCGGCGCCGGCGCTCACACGCATTATTTCGCGCCTGGCCAGGACGTCATGGCGGCGATCGTCGACGCGCTGATCGCCGAATAGCGGCGTGAGCCGCACCGGACGCGGTGCCGGATTCAGCGGCTTGGGTTGGCGACGGGGCCGGTCGGCGTGTTCTCCCGGGTGTTTTCCTTGAGCCAGATCATGGCCCGATACACCCGGTCGTAACCGCTGGGATGATCGTAAAAGAGGAATTCCTCCACCGCGCCGGGACTGAGTTTGCGATAGGTCGAAAGGCGCATCGCCGCCATCGCGAATCCCTGCGGTTCGCGCGCTGCATTGAGTCCGAAAGCATCGGCCTCTGCCTCCGTCGTGCGGACGACGGTGTTGATCAGCGGCGTCAGCACGAACCAGACGATCGAAAAAATGGCGACCAAGAGCGGCAGCCCGGCCGGGTCGGCGCGGCCGCGCAATCCAAGGCGCGCGCCCCAACGGGCAAGCGCGCGCTCGAGTCCGACGTGCACCGCGGCGAACGCGATGCCGTATAGCAGGCTCAAATACACGGTCAGTTTGAATAGGTGATTGAGCACGTAGTGGCCCATCTCGTGGCCGAGCACCGCCTTGATTTCGGGCAGCGAGGTCTTGTTCAGCAGGTTATCGTTCAGGCTGATGCGCGTGACGCCGAACATCCCCGACACATTGGCGCTGATGCGTGTCGTCTGCTTGGATGCATCGAACCACTCCAGGTGCTGGGTCGGGATCTCGTTGGCGCGGGCGAGGGAAAGCAGCGCATCGCGCGTCGGTCCGTCGGGCAGCGGCTTGTAGTCGTTGAACAGCGGCGCGACGAACACCGGTTGGATCATGGTCAGGAACAGCGAAAACAAGAACGCCCCTCCGGTCGCCCACAGCCACCAGTGTGCGCCCGCGCGCCGGATTCCCGCGTAGAGGAGCGAGATCACGACCGAGCCGAGCACCACCGCAAGCGCGAGCCCGATCAGCCGCTCGCCGAACCACGCGGGCAGGCTCAGGTTCGACAAGCCGTACTGGTGCTCGCGTATGAAGTTACCGTAGATCGACAGGGGCAAGCCGAGGACGAAGGTCGCGACCAGAAAAAACGCGCCATAGATCGCAACGTTGATAAGGGGTCGTTTGCTGATTCGCTCCGCAAGATCGCGCATGCGTCGCGAAAAGCCGCTGAGCAGCAGTACGGCAACAACCCCCAGGCCGTACAGCAGATCCCACAGCAGGAGCCAGTATCCGCCTTCGAAGTATGCATCGGAGAGACTGCGCTGTTCCGGAGAGAGCGTGTCGAGCCAGGCGGCGGTCGCGCGATCGACGTCGAATGTCGGACCCGCAATTGCCTGTTCGGGTACATGCAGGCCCGGCGGCAAATCGCGCACTATGGCGGCATCGGCGGCGGAAAGCGCGGTGGCGGAACCGGCCAGCACCAACATGCACGCGAGACGAAAAATGAATCTCATGGACGAGTCAGCGTGCGGGGAACGAGCTTACGACGTCGGAATGCAGGACGCACATCGCCGCGCCTCCATCGGCTTGTCCGCCGCGCGAGAAAACGATGATAGCGTGTTCGGTGGAGTTACGGTGGTCGGGCGCGCCGCGAAGTCCCCCAGGGTCGAACACGGCTAGCGGCCGGCGCTGCCAACCGAGACAAAAGCAAGTTCCGCTGGCTATGATTCGGGTCTGGGCCGGACCTTGTCATCGCGATCACGTGAGGGATTGACCATGCAACGCGCGCATGGGATCACGCGGTGATTTCCCATGGCTTCAGCGGCAGCGACTCTGGCATTCGGCGCATGGCTCGCCGACGGTGCCTACGCGCAAGCGAGGCCTTCATCGGACGACGCTGTGCGAGCATTCGAAGTGGTCCGCTCCGTGTTGCAACACCCGCGATGCCAGAATTGCCACATACCGGGTGACGCCCCGCTGCAGTACGACCAGGGGTTCACCCATGCGCAGAGTGTGATGCGCGGGCGGGATGGCCGAGGCGCGGCCGCGATGCGCTGCGCCGCTTGCCACCACGATGAAAATTTGCCCGCGAGCTACGGGGACGTGGCGCCGCCCGGTGTACCGAACTGGCACCTGCCTCCGTCGGAGACCAGGATGGTTTTCATCGGCTTGAGCCCGCGCAATCTCTGCCAGGTCATCAAGGACCGGCGAACGACGGGCGGGAAAGATCTTGCGGCCATGCTGGCGCACATTCGGGACGACAAGCTTGTCGCCTGGGGCTGGAATCCCGGAGCTCAGCGCACGCTGCCGCCTGCGACGCGAGAAGCGACCGTCGCCGCGTTCAAGACGTGGATCGATGCAGGCGCGCCGTGCCCGGGTCAATGACCGGACGCCTAGGCTGTCGCGCCAGCGTCTCGCGCTAGCGCGGGAAATCCGCCACTGCCCGCGCTTCCCCGGTCAGCGAGAGAATGTGCAGTCCGGTATTGGCACGATCCACCGCGTAGATATAGCCGCGGTCGTCCACTTCGACGTTGTTGGTCTGGATCGCGATCTTGCAGCGATCGACGCCGTCGACTTTCACGCAGCGCGGTTCGGTGTTGGCAGTGACCGCCGGAATGTAATACGCCACTTCGCGAGGGTGATAAGGATCACGGATATCGAGCGCGCGCACACCGGCATTGAAGTGCGCCAGGAACAAGATCCGTCGGTAGTAGATCGGCGTCATGTTTTCGTTGGACGAATGCGTTCCGAAGCGGCCGCCGCGCGCGCAAAAGTTGCCGCTGGCCTCGGGCACCGTCCAGCTAGCCACGCCCATCGGCCGCGCTTCGTCGGTGATATCGGCGATCCAGAGCATCTGTCGCGCTTCGGTGCATTCGTTCACCAGCGATTCGTCGACGATGGCGACAAAGTCGCGGGTCATGCCATTCTTGTCGCGCGCGAACTCGCCGATGTTCATTTTCAGCAGCGGAAAAGCCGTGTGCGCACCGACATTGGGCGGCATCGTCAGCCGGCCAACTTCGGGAAACTGCAGGTTGGCGGACGTCGGCTCGGCGGGTCCGGTCAGAAGTTTCTGCCGATCCACGATCTGCATGACGCCGTCCTTGTTGGTGCCGTAGCCGAAGTACACTCTGTTTGCCGCCGGGCCTGCCGAGATCGGGCCGTGCAGCTCAACCGGTGGCTCGCCGCCGCCCCCGGGCTGCTGGCCGGAGAGGCCGAAGTTGCGAATAAAACGCGGATGAGCCGGATCGCTCAGATCATAGATCTGCGTCATGCGCCGCGTTCGCCAGCCTTCGACGCCGGACACGAGGTAGGCGATCCCGGTATCACACTCCCACCAGCTCTTGTGCGTGCCCTTGAGCGGACCGATGCGTGACACAAGCCCGGGCTTCGCGGGATCGGTCACATCCCAGATTTCGTGCGCGGAATTGCCGAAGGTGCGTAGCAGATAAAACTGGCTCGCGTCGCCCTTGGGAAGGTCATTCCCTTTGGGAAGGTCTTTTCCGGCACAGACCCTTACCATTTGCGCGCCGCCGCTTTCGCCCTGGCCTTCCTCACCCGGAATATGCGCAAGGTAGCGCGGTGCACGGGGATCGGTCACGTCGAGGATCGACGTTCCGTTGAACTCCGGCTTTCCGGTCAGCGCATTCAGCGGCTTCGCCACTTTCTCGGTGCCGCCATGGTGCCCGATATAGGCGATCCAGCGTCCGCTCTGCTCCCGCACCACCGGCTGGTATGCGCTTCGCGCCTGCAGGTCGTGGTAACCGACGAGCGCCATGTCCTTCGCCTCGGCCGCGCTTGTTCCGGCGCCGCCGGAAGCGACATTCTGCGCGGCGCAAGTGGCGAATCCGACCGCAGCAAAAAGCGCGGTCGTAGCGCGCAGTGCTCTCATAGATCCTCCTTCATTGCAAGAGCGTGAAAAAACATTGTGCCACGGTGTGCGGCGGTCGCATCCAGAGTCGTACAATTCCAGCGACGAATGCCCCAACCAATTCCCTGACGAGCAACTCGATGCAATTTCGAATCCTTCCCGGTACCGAGCTCAATGTTTCCGAGGTATGCCTGGGCACGATGACCTGGGGCGAGCAGAACAGCGAAGCCGATGCCCACCAGCAGCTTGACTATGCCGTCGCGCACGGGATCAACTTCATCGACACCGCCGAAATGTATCCGGTGCCGCCGAATGGAGAAACGCAGGGACGCACCGAGACATTTCTCGGTAGCTGGCTCAAGCGGCGGCGCCGCGATGGACTGGTCATCGCCACCAAAGTCGCAGGCCCGGGGCGCCGCGACTGGATCCGCGATGGCCGGACGGATCTGACGCGCGAGGTCATCGCCGAGGCCGTCGATACCAGTCTCTCGCGATTGCAGATCGATGCCATCGACCTCTATCAAATCCATTGGCCGCAGCGCAACGTCCCGATGTTCGGCGCGACCGAGTTCGATCCCTCGAAAGAAAAAGACGGGCCTTCGGTGCGCGAGCAGGTCGAGGGCATGGCAGCGCTGATCAAGGCCGGAAAAATACGCTACTACGGGCTGTCGAACGAGACCGCGTGGGGCGTGTGCGAGTTCCATCGTGTCGCCAGGGAGCTCGGTGTCGCCGGTCCGGTGACGATACAGAACAGCTACAGCCTGGTGTCGCGCGGCGTCGACAACGATCTCGCCGAGGTGCTGTTCCGCGAAAAGATGTTGCTGCTCGCTTACAGCCCGCTGGCCGGCGGCATGCTCTCCGGCAAATATCTCGGCGGGGTCCACCCCTCGAAATCCCGCTACACCTTATTCGACGGCCTCGGAATGCGCTTTCGCAAGCCCATCGTGAACGAGGCCATAGAAGCGTATGCGAAGCTTGCCGAGGAGCGTCGCCTGACGCTGGTGCAGCTCGCGCTCGGCTACGTCAAAAGCCGCTGGCATGTTGGCGCGGCTATCGTCGGCGCGACCACGATGCAACAACTCGAGGAAGATGTCGACGCCGCACAGTTCGAGCTCGATGCCGAAACGCTCGCCGCGATCGCGGCGATTCAGACCTCCTATCCGAATCCCGCGGGCTGACGCCCGACCCTCAACTGAACTATCGATGATTACTCCCGATCTCTTAAAAGACGTACCGCTTTTCGCGGAGGTGCCCGCAACCGAGCTTGCCACCATCGCCGGGCGGGCGGCCGATATCCAGTTGCGCGACGGCGAGTGGCTGATTCATGAAGGCGAAGCTCCGGCCTTCTTCATCCTGTTGTCCGGTCGGCTCGCCGTCTCGAAGTCCTTCGGTGGGATAGAGCGCGTCATCACTGAGTACGAGCCCGGTTCGTTTTTCGGGGAACTGCCCTTGCTCCTCGGGTCGCCCGCGATCGCGAGCCTGCGCGCTAGCAAGGTTTCGCGTGTCGCTCGACTCGACGACCACGACTTTCGCGAGCTGATCGTGGCGTGCCCGCGGC
>DATNNK010000417.1:0-3926 GCA_035601875.1 Casimicrobiaceae bacterium
GATCATGGTTGTGCCGAGCCTCGCGTGCAGCGCCGTAATCTCGGCACGCATCTGCACCCGCAGCTCGGCATCGAGGTTGGACAGCGGCTCGTCGAACAGGAAGATCGTCGGGTCGCGCACGATCGCCCGCCCGATGGCGACCCGCTGCCGCTGCCCCCCCGACAGCTGCGTCGGCCGGCGCTCGAGCAACGCTTCGAGGCGGAGCATCTGGGCGGCCTCGCGCACCTTGGCCTCGATCGCTGCTCGCGGCGTGCGTAGGTTCTCCAGTCCGAAGGCGAGGTTCTGGTAGACGGTCATGTGCGGGTAGAGCGCATACGACTGGAAGACCATGGCGAGGCCGCGTTGCGCTGCAGAAACATCGTTGACTCGGACGCCATCGATGAGAATATCGCCGTCGCTCACCGATTCGAGCCCGGCGATCATGCGCAGCAGTGTGGACTTGCCGCAGCCGGAAGGCCCGACGAAGACGACGAACTCGCCGTCCTTCACGTCGAGGTCGACGCCGTGAATCACGGTGGTCGCGTCATAACGCTTGATGACTCGTGTCAGTTGCAGGCCAGCCATGGGAATCCTCTGCTACTTGACGCCGGCGGAGGCGATGCCGGTCGTGATGTACTTCTGCAGAAATGCGAAGACGAGCGTCACCGGCAGCAAGGTGATGACCGTCATCGCAAGCAGGTAATGCCATTGCGTGGTCAGTTCGCCCTGGAAAGCGTTGAGTGCCAGCTGCAAGGTGAACTTCTCGGTGCGCGACAGCACGATCAGCGGCCACAGGAAATCGTTCCACCGCCACATCACCGAGAATATGGCGAGCACGGCCAGGGCCGGTGCCGACAGCGGCAGGATGATCCGCCAGAAGATACGCCACTCGCTCGCATGGTCCATGCGCGCGGCGTCGATCAGCTCGTCGGGGATGGTCAGCATGTACTGGCGCAGGAGAAAAACGCCCGTGGGCGTCGCCATCGCGGGCCAGATGACTCCCCACAGGCTGTTGAGCAGCCCGAGCTCCGACACGACCAGGAAGTTGGGCACGAGGATGATCGTCGGTGGAATCATCAGCGTCGAGATGATCAGCAGGAACACCGCATTGCGGCCGCCGAAGCGGTATTTCGACAGCGCAAACGCGGCCATGGCGTTGAACAGCAGCGTGATCAGCGTCGCGACGACCGTGATGAACACGCTGTTCCAGAGATACGTGCCGAAGGAGAACTTGCCGAAGATCTCGGAGTAGTTCTCGGTCGCGAGCCGGAATTCGCGGACCGGCTTGCGGTCGCGAATGTTGATTTTGTACTCCTGCTCCGGCGCGTTGGGGTCGATGAGCGTCGCTTGGATGCCGATACGCCGCACTTCCGCCAGTTCGCGCGTGGAACCGTCGGGCAAGGTCACTCGGTAGAGAGGCAGTGGGTTTTCCTGTCCAACTACGGCAACGGATTTCTGCCCGTAAGGCAAAAGCTGCGGCGGAAACTCGTTCAACGCCGCGGCGCTCTTGAACGAGGACAGAGCGAGCCAGAGCACCGGGCCGAACATCAGCACGAGACCGAGAAGCAGATAGCCATAGGAAACCCAGTCGGTCCAGTCCGGCTTGCCGCGGCCGCGCCGCGCTGAAAGCATGGCCGCGAGGCTAACCATCGTCGCGACCTCCTCCACCGGCGAGGTTCTTACGCGTCATGCGCAGCTGCAGCAGCGTGAGAACGAGCAGCGACAGCGCGAGCACCAGCGACGCCGCGGCGGCGAGCCCGTACTGGTGAATCGATTCGGCGAAGCCGGTCTGATAGATGAACTGGACGATGAACGTGGTGGCCGAGCCCGGTCCCCCGCCGGTCAGTACGAAGACTTCGTCGAAGATCTGAACGGCGCGGATCAACCCGAGCACGAGAACGACAATCAGGTTGGGCATCAAGAGCGGCAGCGTGATCCGCGAAAAGCGCCGCCACGGCGGTGCACCGTCCATTGCCGCGGCTTCGTACAGGTCGGCGGGAATCGCCTGCAGCCCCGCCAGCAGGATCAGCATGTAGAAGCCCATGTGCGCCCAGATACTCACGAACACGCACCAGAAGAATGCCCAGCTCGCATCGGACAGCCAGCCGACTGGAGACGCGCCGGCGCCGGCCAGCATTGCGTTCAGGACACCCTCGCGCTGCAGCACCCATTTCCAGATCAAGGCCACGACGACGGGGGACAGCAGCACCGGGTAGAAGAACACACCGCGAAAGAAACCGCGACCGAGGATCTTGCGATTGAGCACGAGCGCCGTGACAAGCGCGAATGCCACCATCAGACCGACCTGCAGCAAGGCAAACTGCATCGTGTTGAAGATCGCGCGCCAGAACAGATCCTTGCGGCATGTCGACGGATCAAGATAGTTCTCGCATTCGAACAAGGTCTCGAGATTCTCGAGGCCGGTGAACGGGCGCTGCGAGGGATAGAGCTGGACACCGCCGGTGAAGGCGAAATAAAAATTGATGACGATCGGCAGGAAGGTGAACAGGCCGAGGATCGCGAGGTTCGGCCCGACGAACATCCAAGCGATGCGCGGTACGCCCAGCGCGCGCTGCAGCGCGCGCATCGGCGCGTCGATAGCGTTCAGCGCCGCGCCGGCAAGGGTCGCGGGCAGCGCGAGGATTGGGTTGCGAGCGTCGCTCACGATCGACGGCGGGCGCGGTATCGCCTCCGCGGGTCGCTATTTCGCCGCGGCCTTCACCTGCTCGTCGATGTCCGAGCTGATCCGCTTCAGCGCATCGTCGAGCGACATTTCTCCGACGATCGCCTGCCCGAGTCTCGCAGCAGTGGGATTGAAGATCGCGCGATTGAGCTTGTACCCCTGAATCTGGTAGGCCACCGGAGACAGCTTGGGCACCTCGGCAACGAAGGTATTGAGCGCCGCCTTCGACTGCAGCGAGATCTTGTAGTCGACGCCCTTTTTCGCGACGCCCGCGTGTGCAGGTATGTTCTCGGTGCGTGTCATGTATTCAGCGTAAACCGGCTCGCTGGCAAGATAGTCGAGGAAGCGGCCCACGTCCTTGGGATTCTTGGTGCGCTTCAAGGCAACGAATGCGGCGCCGCCCGGAATGCCGCTGCACGCGACGGGCCCGCATGGGTTGGGCACGGCGATCCAGTCGAAATTCTTGCCAATCTGTGTCTCCATCCGGCGGATCTGCCAGCTGCCGGACAGGTACATCACGACGCGGCCATTGGCGAACTCCTCGAACGCATCGCGATACGTCGAACCGCCGACGCCGCCCCACACTTCCTTGGGCATGGTGCCGTCACGGTTCCAATCGTAGAGTTTCTTCGCCATCGTCCTGTAGCCGTCGTCGACCACCGGATTGCCCTTGGCATCGAAATACTTGGCGCCCATGCTGATCGCGGGACCGGCAAAGCGATGGCCGCTGCGATCGAACGCGACCGCGAACGGCACTTGGGTTGCCTTCGCCACCTTGCGCGAGGCATCGACCCACTGATCCCACGTCGCCTGCGGACCGGGCAACGGCACGTTCGCCTGTTCGAACAGCGTCTTGTTCACGTACGGCCCGGTGACCGTCAGCTGGGTCATCATTCCGTAGATGCCCTTGTCGGTGGGCGTCGGGCGCATCCACGGCAGCGTCTGACCGAAGTTCGCCTCCCAGTACTTCGGGTCTTTTACATAAGGCGTGATGTCGAGGTAATACTTCGACAGGCCACCGAGATCGGTCACGCGCGCGATGTCGGGGCCCTCGCCTGCCGCAAGCTGCACAGGCAGCTGCTCGACGATCGCCTTGTACGGCACCTTATCGATCGCGACCTTTACGTCAGTGTTCTGAGCCTCGAAGCGCTTGGCGAGATCCTGCGTTACTTCGCACTCGTTGCCATCCGAGTAGCAGGCGACGCGTATCTCGCCGGCGAAGGCAATGCTAACGACGAGCGACAGCGCAGCGACGGACGCGGCG
>DATNNK010000418.1:0-2544 GCA_035601875.1 Casimicrobiaceae bacterium
AGCCGCGTCCCGGCCAGGTCCGCTCATCCCTCGACAGCGGACATGCGGCGACTGCACCGCCATGTCAGTTTCGTGCCAGACTCAGACATTGGCGCTCGCTCTTGGCTGTTGAACTCAATCCGAGCCAGACGTTCTATCGCGTTGATATGACGGTCGACCGCTTCGCCGATGCTCAATCGCAGGCCATTTGTAATGGGCCTCCAGCAGCGATCGTCGCATCGTTACCATAAGAACAGACCGCTTCATGATGACCGAATACCACGGCGAGCCGTCGACCTTTGGATGTAAATCAGGTTGGGGCGCTCAATCAATTCACGCGACTAATGATTTTCTTCATGATCTCGTTAGTGCCGCCATAGATCCGTTGTGCGCGCGTCGACGAACGCGGGGCCGATCGCATAAATCGCGCATATAACTCATCCGTGTACGCTGTCTAGGCGGAAGTTGCAGCCTCGCGGAAGCGTAAACTATTGATCCGACTCTCCGATCGGCGGAACGGTTGATGGCTGTACTGGCTACAAGTTGGCCGGCACGTCGAGGAGGCGAAAGGCGCGCTCCTGAGTGGGCGTGAGCTTTGGATAGAGCAGGAAGGTCGCCGAACTGTCGCCCATCGCCATGGTGTTGCGGGTGAAGGTGGCCAAATCGGCGATCAGGGATTGGAAGCTGTGCACCGGCAGATCGTCATCGGTGCGCCGGGCATTGATCTTACGCTTGGCGGCTTCGGAGCGGACTGCCTTGGCGACGATGGAGCCACGGGCGGCGTCGGCCGCTTGCTTGTCGTGATCGTCGAACAGGATCGGCTTGAGCGCCTGGCGCATGTGCCATTCGAGATAGTAGGCGAGCATGCACAACAACACGTGGGCGCGCACGCGGCGACCGCGACGATGATGGATCGGCCTGATCTCGATATCGACGGTTTTGAGACTGCGGAACGCACGCTCGACATTCGACAGGCCTTTGTAGGCGCCGACGACCGAGGAGCTATCGAGCAGTTCGGCCTTGACGTTGGTGCGCACGACGTAGAAACCATCGAGCAAGGCCTCGTCGTCGATCGGCTGGCTCCTGCGCTCGATGATGAGATCGTCGTCAGTGACGGTGATGTCGAAGTGCTTGGCCATCTTGTAGTGATCGATGATCTTGCCGACGGCGATGCCGATGGCATCGCGACCGCGCAACGACCTTTTGGCACGACGCACGCGGGCCTGGATCTTGCGCAGCTTCTCTTCGGTTGCGGCCAGTAGCTCGCGGCGTTTGCGCGCCCGCTCCTCGGCGAGCAATGGATTGCGGCAGACGACGAGCCGTTCGCCCGGATAGTCGAGCGAGGTGATCTCCGCCAGATCGCGATCGTCGAACAGCGAAAGCTGCAGTTCGCCGGCGCCGACAAGCTTGCGGATGGCAGGGGCGCGCAGCGCGGTGATGAAGTCGAGACCGGCCGGCTTGACGGTCTCCCTGATCCGCGCCTCGGTGATCATGCCGCGATCACCGACCAGCACCACACGATCGAGCTCGAAGCGCTGCTTGAGCTTGGCGATCTGGGTCTGCAGCGTCGAGGGATCGCCGACATTGCCTTCGAAGACTTCGATCGCGACCGGGCAGCCATCCTGGCTGCACAACAGTCCGAAAACGATCTGCAGCTTGCCGTGCTTGCCGTCACGGTTGTGCCCGAACTGGGCCAGCTCGCAGGTGCGGCCCTCGAAATAGGTCGAACTGACGTCGTAGAGCACCAGCGTGCCGTTCTTCAGGTGGCGCCGGGCCAGCGCCTTCTCGATCCGCTCCTGTTGTTCGACCAGCCAGTCGAGAGCGCCGTAAAGCTGCTGCTCATCGACCGCCCCGAGCCCGAGCGCCTGGCCCAGCGAGCAGGTCGCTGTCTCCCCGTCGAGCAGCCGCGCCGTGGCCAGCTTCGAGCCCGGCTCGATCAGGCGCGCAACGATCATGGCGACGCACAGCGCCACTTCCTGCTTGGGCTGCCGGCCACCCTGCGACAACAGCCGATCGAGCCCGAGCTTGCGCAAGGTCCCCAGCGCCGCCGCGACATGGCCATGAGGCAGGCTGCGTTGCATCGACAACGCTTCGCGACCGACCGGCGCCACGGCGTCGCCGCGCAGCACGCGGCGCAGCGCCTCGATCTTCGCCCCCGGCCAATCCGACAGATTGGCGAGCGTGCGCTTGCGGATCTTGTCGCCGTCACGATAACTCTCCCGCAAAAGGATCGCGGGCGGAGAGTTACGATTGGGAATGCGCTCGACGTACATGGCGAGTTTGAATCATAAGCGACTCAGCCCGTCAAGACAAAATCATCCAGTTACATGGGTACGAAAATCATCTGAAAAACGGGTTGTGCAAATATTATCAGCCGCTTAGGCTCGAAAAGCCGAGCAACTTCCGTCTAGTTTGACAAGGTCGACCAGCATCAGCCCGTCAGACGGCTGGCCGTTGTTTTTGGCCTCGGTGAACACGGCGCTTTCGTCGGGCCGCGCAATCCGCGCCCGTACCTTGGCCGTCCCATCCCACAACGGGGCACCGTCGGACTTGGCCTCTGCCAGG
>DATNNK010000419.1:0-6213 GCA_035601875.1 Casimicrobiaceae bacterium
GGTGGTGTAGAGATCGAACGACTTGGCGAAGTGTTCGAGCGTGAAGCCGCCGTCCTTGCGCCGAAACGCAACCACCGCGGACATCGCGAGTGGCGCAACGAAGAAAACGAGAATGACCGCAAGCGCCGGGGCGAGCAATGCAAGCCCGACCCAGCGGTCGGCAATTGGATTTCTGGTCGCGATCGCCTTCATCGCGGCTCAGCGTAGGCAGTTTTCGCGGGGCAGGATCGCGCGAACGCAAAGCACTTGAAGTCACCCAAAAAATGGATCCCCGCTTGCGCGGGGATGACGGACATTCATGTCCGGGCGAAATGCTTCGCAGGCGTACGCGAGTCCCAAGCGATGCCGCCTACTTGATCACGACCCGCTCGTAGCCCTCGACGATATCGGTGAAGTATTCCGACAACGGAAACGGCCGCCCGTATCTCGACAGATCGGACGGCGAGATGTCGGTGAAGAGCTTGTTCCAGCTCGCCTGATCCATCTTCGACTGCACGTGCTGGGGATCGATGCCCGGGTACCAGTTGAATTGCTTGACGATCCCTTCGGCCTGCACTTCAGGGCTCTCGGCCAGGTCGATGAACTTCTTGGCCAGTGCCGCATGCGCCGCCTTGGCCGGGATCACGTAGTACATCGGCTGCCCGGGAAGTCCGGGCGAAGGCAGCGAGAGCTTCATCTTCGGGCTCATCCGCCCGTCCGCCTGCCAGGTATAAAACATGTCGACCCAGACCGGACCGATGGCGATCTCGCCGCGATTGAGCATATCCAGCGTGCCGGCATTGCCCGGCGTCATCACCACGTATTGATTGAAGTCCTTGAGCCCGCCGAGCGCCTTGTCGATGGCCGCCTTCTGGCTGGCGTCGTAGGGTCCCTTCTCCAGCTTGTCGGCCATGCCGGTGTTCGCTTCCACCCAGCCCATCACGAAACCCACGCCCGACATGCCACCCTTGACGCCGTTGTAGCCGAATTGCTTCGGATTCTTCTTCACCCACTCGGTGAGCTCTCCGAAAGACTTGGGCGGCGTTTTGATCAGCTCGGGGTTGTACGCGAACGCGATCTGGCTGTGAAACATCGGCAGCACATAGCCGTCGACGTTCGCGCCCAGAGCGTTCTTCGCTGTGTCGCGCGTAACCAGCTTGCCAGCACTGACGTCATTACGGTACGGCATCAACAACTTTTCACCGACCATCGTCGCAGCGCCGCGCTGATGCACGACCGCGACGTCGACATCCCACTCGGCAACGTTTGCTTTCTGCTGCGCCGAGAGCTTTTCGTAGATTTTTTGCGATCCGGAATCTCCCGGCCCGGTTCCCACCGCGCGCACCTTCACACCCGGATTCATCGCCTCGAATTTCGGCGCCAGGTAGTTATTGACGTAATCGACCATGTTCTGGTCGCCGGCGGTAACGACGTTGAGCGTCTGGGCGCCGATTCCCCCAGCGTATCCACCGGCAAATGCGAGCGCGGTGGCGACTAGCAGCAAGCGAAACTTCATTTCAGCCTCCTAAGGACCACGTGGTTGATGGGTGGGGAAAAGCAGCAGCGCGTCACGCGGCACGACGACACAGGTCGGCGTCCCTTCCGCGACCCGCTCCGACGCGTGAACCCAGATATCGGCAGCGTCGGTGCGCACTCGATACCGATAGCCCTGCCCGACGTACACCGACTGTGCCACGACACCGGTCAGAACCAGATCGCCCAAGGCGACAGCATTCGTAACACTGTCGGCAGCGTTCGTGGCGTTCCCGAGCGCATCCGTGACGCTGCCGGGCGCATTGGTGACGCTGACAAGCGCAGCCGCGGCGGCAGGAGCAAGCCGTGCCGAGTCGCTGCGAAAATGGACGCGGATGCGTTGCTCCGGCGTGGTGTCCAGCCCGATGGCCTTGAGCGCGCCGTCACCGGCAAGCGAGAGGTCGAGCGCGTTGTCGGCGCCCATGAATCCGGCAACGAAAGCCGACGTCGGACGGTGAAAGATTTCCTCGGGCGCGCCGATCTGCACGATCCGCCCGGCGTCGATGACGGCGATGCGGTCGGCGAGCGTCAGCGCTTCCTCGCGGTCGTGCGTCACATACACCGCAGTGATTCCGATTCGCTGCTGCAGTGCGCGGAGCTCGTGGCGCAGCTCGAGGCGCACCTTGTAATCGAGATTCGACATCGGCTCGTCGAGCAGCAGCAGGCGAGGATCGACCGCAAGCGCGCGGCCCAGGGCGACGCGCTGCCGCTGCCCGCCCGAAAGCTGCGTCACCTGGCGCGGCCCGAAACCCTCGAGCTGCAGCAGCTTGAGCATCTCGGCCACCCGCGCGGCGATTGCATCCTTCTTCCAGTTGCGCATGCGCAAACCGTAGCCGATGTTGTCCGCGACGCTCATGTGCGGCCACAAGGCGTAGGACTGAAACATCATCGCCGTTTCGCGCGCCTCGGGAGGAAGACGGGTGATTTCCTTGCCGTCGACGCGGATCGCTCCCGAGTCCGGAAGCACGAATCCGGCGATGGAGCGCAGCAAGGTCGTCTTGCCGCAGCCCGAGCTGCCGAGCAGCGCGATCATCTCGCCGCGCTGCACACTTAAGCTCACCTGGTCGAGCACTCGTGTCGTGCCGTAAGAAACCGTCAGCGCTTCGATCGACAGATAGGGCGTCATGAACGAATGAGACGTCGGTGAAACCTTGGGCTTTCAGTATGACGCGGATATGACCGAGCAGCCACACCCCAATTGGTCAGCGCGCGATCGGCGGGCCCGCGATCGGCGAAAATGCCTTTTGTGCGCCGCAGCAGCAGGCTGATGCAGCGACCAGGATTTGTGGAAAAACGCAACGCGTTGCTCCGAGCTTGCGATAAGCGCGATATCGCGCTCGAAAGCCCCCACGACGGTGTGATATGCTGCGCGTCACACGAAGCCGCACGGAAAGTCGCGTCGTGGTGCGATTATCCGCCCTCATCCGCGAAGCCCGGTGCCGACCCCGGCCCGGCGTTTTTCTCGCCAGAAAACCGACCCTAGCATGATCCGATCTTTGCTCACCGCCGCCGTCGCTGCGTGGATCACCCTGGCGGCCCCATGTGCTGCGGCAGCCGACCTCGTCTTCGCCGTCACCGAGGGCATCACCTATTACCAGACCAACAAGGAAATCGCCTCCCGCTTCCAGCCGCTCACGGAGCTCCTTGCCCGGGCGCTCAAGCGGCCGGTGCGCGTCGTCATCGTCAGTGCCTACGACGATTTGCGCGCGGGACTCGCGCGTCAGGAGTACGACCTCGCTTTCGTCCATCCGGCGCACGTGGCGCTGGCAGCGATCAAAGCAGGCAAGTACAAGTCGGTCGCATGGACGGTCGGCTACACCGATTACGCGGTCTCGATGCTGATGAACAAGGACCAGCCCTTCACCCGCCTCGAGGATCTCCGCGGACGCACCGTGGTAAGCCCGGATCCCGATTCCATTACCGCGGCCATGCTGCGCGCCATGCTGCGCGACCAGAAGCTCGGCGGTGCCGACGTCAAGATCGTCACCACCCGATATCAGGATGCTGTGCCGTTCTACGTCGAGTACGGATTCGCCGACGCGGGAGCTACCGCAGCCAAAGCGGTGGTGCAGGCGTGGACGCAAAAGGGTGGCAAAGTGCTTTTGTCTTCGCGTCCCGTTCCGATCAAACAGATGATCGCGTCAACCAAGCTTTCGGCCGACGACGAGCAACAGATTCACGGCGTCTTGCTCGGACTCGCACAAAGCGACGCCGGCCGAAACGCCCTTACGACCTTGGGCTACAAGGGATTCGTGGACCCTTCGCGAGACGACGAGCAGAAGGCAATCGCCTGGCTAGGTTTGTAGCGCTGGATGGGCTCGAGCCCATCATTGGACCGCCGGGATGGAAGCCTTGGTTGCCGTGGTTCGACGCATGATTTCGTTTCGCAGCTCGTGAAACTGCCTGCGGGTCTCCGCTTCCAGGAACACGGTTCCGATCACCGGCGGCACCCACATCGTGGGCACGAATTCGCCGTGATTGACGACGCGCGTTACGCCGCCTCCATTGCTCATGATACGGGTCGTGAATGCCGAGGCCTTCATATCGCCGCTGATCAAGTTCGAGCGGATTTCGCTGTTTGGAACCAGCTCGACTTCACGAACGTTGTCGAAGGAGAATTTCAAGAGCCCGAACGAAGTGCCGCTCTTCTGGGCAACGACGAGCGTGTTTCCTTTTCGATCGGTGATCTTGGAGGACTGCACGTTGGCGACGAATTGCGCCATGTGATCGTAATCGGTTAACACGTCCCATGTCGCCAGCGCCGGCGCTTGCACCATCATCTCGACATCGACGATGATTGTGGCGCCGTTTTTCTTCACGTGGACGACGATGTCGCTCGCATCCTGTGCGTCGGTTCGCAACGGTACTTGCGCAAGCGCGAGCGGGATGCTCAGGGAGAGCCCCACGATCAGTGCGGGCAGCTTGTGGCGCGTGCTTACCATGATGAAGCCGACATATTAGTGTACTGATAGCTTAGTCGCCGCCCTGCCCCAAGAGGTTCCATGCTTCATCTGCCTGAGTCGTACGCCGGATGTGTCGGCTGCCCAGTGGACATAAAGCGCTCGCGCTCGAGCGGCGGAAAGCTGCGGTGGCGGCGCAGCGGGCCGTCGATTGCGTGCCTAATCGCGGTCGCGTCGGCGCTGTTCGTGGGAAACGCCCGGGCGAATCTTTGGGGCTACCTCGACGAACAGGGGGTCGCGCACTTCGCCACCGAGAAACTCGATGAGCGTTATCAGCTCTTTTTCAAAGGCGAGACCAATGTGGACGCGGCCGCGCGAGCCAAAGCCGCAGCTCCTCCGGCAGGCGCTGACTTCTCGCGCTCGCGCATGTATCAGTATGTGACCAAGCATCCGAATGTCGCGAAATTCTCGCCGCTGATCGAGCGAGACGCCAAGTTGAACGGTCTCGACCCTGCGCTGGTCAAGGCGGTGATCGCCGTCGAATCCGCATTCGAGCCGGCCGCGGTATCGCCCAAGGGAGCGCTAGGACTCATGCAGCTCACCCCGGATACCGGCGCTCGCTATGGTGTCGTGGCGGACAAGGAACGGTCCGCGGAACAAAAGCTCCTTGATCCAGCGATCAATCTTTCGATTGGCACGCGCTATCTGCGCGATCTCCTGGCGCTCTTCGCCAACGACCTCGGCCTCGCGCTGGCGGCGTACAACGCCGGCGAACAGACAGTGCAACATTACAAGCAAAGCATTCCGCCCTTTCCGGAAACACAGGAATACGTCAAGCTTGTGCGCCAGTTCTACGCGTTGTATCGCCCTCCGCCCGTAGTGCCGCCCGCGCCGGCGCGAATCATGATTCCGCGCCGTCAGCGGATGCCGGAATAGCTGACCGCTACGCGCCGTCGGGCGCAGGCACCGCGATTTTGCCCGCGCCCGGCCAGATCTGGTAGAGCACCTCCAGCAAGGCTTGCAACAGCGGATCGGCATTTCGTTTGGCGTCATGAACCAGCCACAGCTTGGTGGTCGCGCTCGCACCCGGCCAGATCGCAACGCGCCCGGCTTTGCTGGATGCCGCAGCAAGCTCTTCGCGCACCAGGCTCACGCCGACCTGCGACTCGACCAGATTGATGATCACGGGCTCGTTGTCTGCCTCGATAAGTCTTGCCGGCAACGCAGAACGATCGTGAAAAAGCTCCATGACCAGCGCTCGATGCGAGCTGTGCTCAGGCGTAATGATCCACGGCCGTTCGGCGACAACCTCCCACGGCGCGCTCATCAGCTCGTCGGCCCAGGCGATGGGGATCGCCACCCGGTAGATAATTTCACGCAGGGCGACCGCATCCAGGTCGGCTTCGGGTCGATGCCCGAAGTAGAAGCTCGCGTCGAGCGTGCCGTTGCGTACGCCGACCAGTGCGTCGCTGGATAGCACCTGATGCAGCTCGAGCTCGAGTTGAGGATGCCGCTCGAAGGCGAGAGAAAGCAGTTCGCCCACTTGCAGTATGGATGGGTCCAACACCGTGCCGATCTTGATCGTGCCGGTGGTCAAGCCGCGTAGCCGTTGCGCGGCGTGATTGAGCTGCTGCACCGCCTCGATGACGCGTTGCGCGTCCTCCAGCAAGCGCCGGCCCGAGGTTGTGAGCGACATTCCCGACGAGGAGCGCTCGAACAGCGTCACGCCCAGGTTTTCTTCGAGCGCCTTGATCTGCCCCGACAGCGCGGGTTGACTCAGATGCAGGGTCTCGGCGGCACG
>DATNNK010000420.1:0-2723 GCA_035601875.1 Casimicrobiaceae bacterium
GCTGCATCCGCGCACGCCGCCCATCGCAGCATAAAGCGACTTGCGAAAACCGTGCAGCAGGCTGACCCCGACGAGGGCAGAATACGCCGGCGTGATTTCGTCGCAGGCGCCGGGGTAAGGCATCTCGTCGGTCTTCACCTCGATGGCACGGATCACGTAATCGCTCCCGATCGTCACCCGAACCCACATGTCGTGGATGGCTTCACCCGCGGTGCGCAGGCCGGTGAGCAAAGGGAAATCCTGGTCCTTGACATCGGTAAGATGGCCTTCGATGTCGAACAGCCCATCGTCGCGCTGGAAGCCCTCGTAGGTGACCCGTCGCGTGTGTAGACGGGTGCGTACGACCGGAGAAATCGCGAGCGGCATGGATGGTTGAGAGGCAGGTGTGCGGTAAGGGCGCGCCGGATAGAATACGGCGACCCGGGAAACCTCATTTTACGCGGCAGATGCGCGTCCGACAACGATTGCAGCTCTAGAAAGGCATGTCGATGGCATTCGTGCTCGCCTTGGACCAGGGAACTACCAGCTCTCGCGCGATCGTGTTCGATCGCTCCGGAAGCATCCGGGCGCTTGCGCAGCGCGAGTTCGCGCAGCATTTTCCTCAACCGGGCTGGGTGGAACATGACGCGAATGAAATCTGGGCGACGCAGTCGGCTGTCATGGGCGAAGCGCTGGCCAAGGCGGCGATCTCCGGTGGCGAGCTGGCCGCGATCGGGATCACCAATCAGCGCGAGACGACTGTGCTGTGGGAACGAGCCACCGGAAAGCCGGTCGCTCGCGCGATCGTATGGCAGGACCGCCGCACCGCCGACATCTGCGACGCCCTGCGTGCAGCCGGGCACGCCGACTTGTTCACGCATAAAACGGGACTCATTCTCGATGCCTACTTTTCAGGCACCAAGCTCAAATGGCTGCTCGACCACGTCGACGGCGCGAGAGAACGCGCGCAACGCGGAGAACTCGCATTCGGAACGGTCGATTCCTGGCTGATCTGGAATCTGTCGCGCGGCGCGACCCACGTCACCGATGCTTCGAACGCGAGCCGTACCTTGCTGTTCAACATTCACACCGGCGAGTGGGACGACGAGTTGCTCGCCTTGCTCGACGTTCCGCGCGCGGTGTTACCCACCGTCGTCGCCTCGTCTGGCGTCTGCGCGGAATGCAGGATCGGCGATGCAACCGTCCCCATCGCCGGCATCGCGGGAGACCAGCAGGCGGCGCTGTTCGGGCAAGCTTGCCTCGCGCCCGGCCTGGCGAAGAACACGTACGGAACGGGCTGCTTCCTGTTGCTCAACACCGGCCGCGAAATCGTCGAGTCAAAGAACAAGCTGGTTTCCACCGTGGCGTGGCGCCGCGCCAGTGGGACCGACTACGCGCTCGAGGGGAGCGTATTCATCGGGGGCGCCGTCGTGCAGTGGTTGCGTGACGGATTGAAGATCATCCGCGCGGCAGTCGACGTCGAAGCGCTGGCGGCGAGCGTCGCGGACAGTGATGGTGTATACCTGGTGCCGGCGTTCGCGGGCCTCGGCGCGCCGCATTGGGACCCCTACGCTCGTGGCTCCATCTTCGGACTGACCCGCGGCTCGTCGGCGGCGCACATTGCTCGCGCCGCATTGGAGTCGATCGCGTATCAAAGCGCCGAGATCTTATCCGCGATGGAAGCCGACGCGCACATCAAGCTGGCGGAGCTGCGCGTCGACGGCGGTGCCGCAGCCAATAATTTGCTGATGCAGTTCCAGGCAGATTTGCTCGGCGTGCCGGTCGTGCGGCCCAAGGTGCTGGAGACGACCGCACTGGGCGCGGCGTACCTGGCGGGGCTTGCGGTCGGCTATTGGCGCGATGAAGGCGACATCGGCGCCAACTGGCAGGTCGATCGGCGCTTCGAGCCCGCAATGTCGCGCGATCAGGCATCTCAGCTGACCGCAAGGTGGACCAAGGCAGTCGAGCGGGCAAAAAATTGGGCGTGATCCGTTGGTGGGCGTTTGTGATGCCTGGCTCACGGCCAGGCGATAGCGAGGTTTCGCTCGTGCTGCCTCTGCATTGCGGGCAACGGGCGCGTAACCATGTCGCCTGAGGCGAGGAGCGCTGCCGACCGCCAGATCGCGCTCGGCAACGAACACGAGGACAGCGGGGCATTCGAGGCCGCGCTCTCCTGCTATCTCGACGCGATCAAGGCAGCGCCGGACTATCCGCGAGCTCAGTTGAACCTCGCCTCGGCGCTCGAGCACCTGGGGCGCACCAACGAAGCGGTCAATGCGCTGCAAACGGCGTTGACGCTGGACCCGACGTACGCGCCCGCCCATTACAACCTGGGCAAGCTCTACGCCTCCAAACGGCAATACGAGGCGGCCGAGCGCGAGCTGCGAAGTGCGCTTCGCCTCGATCCGGCGTTCGTCGACGCGGCGATCGTGCTTGCGAGCGTCTGCGAAGCGCAAGGCAATGCCGGCGAGGCGGAAAGTCAGTTGCGCTACGCTGCCACGTATGGCGGAGGATCGGCGGGAGCGGCCTACAATCTGGCTCTCCTACTCACCGCTCAAGGCCGGCTCGATGACGCTGAGCATGCGTACGAGCAGGTTCTGAAGATCGACCCGAATTTCGTCGACGCATCTGTCAGTCTCGGCAATCTATGGTTACGCACCAGACGGGCGCGGGACGCCGAGCCTCTGTTTCGGAAAGCGCTCTCGCTTTCACCTTTCCACTGGGAAGCTGTAAGCAACCTTCTT
>DATNNK010000421.1:0-3033 GCA_035601875.1 Casimicrobiaceae bacterium
TGTCCCGGTTCCGCTCCACCGCCGAGGTCAAAACCGTGCTCGAGGGGCTTGCCTCGGGCCAGATCGATCTCGTCATCGGAACCCACAAGCTCATTCAGCCGGACGTCAAATTCCAGCGACTGGGACTCGTCATCATCGACGAGGAGCATCGCTTCGGGGTGCGCCAGAAGGAGCGCCTGAAGCGGCTTCGCGCCGAAGTGGACGTGCTCACGCTCACCGCGACGCCGATCCCGCGAACGCTAGCGATGTCGCTGGAGGGGCTGCGCGATTTTTCGGTGATCGCCACCGCACCGGAACGACGATTAGCTATCAAGACTTTTGTTTCGCAATACTCCTCCGGCATCGTGCGCGAGGCGGCGCTGCGCGAGCTCAAGCGCGGCGGGCAGATCTATTTTCTGCACAACGACATCGACACCATCGTTACCATGGGCGAAAAGCTTGCCGCGCTGGTGCCCGAGGCGCGGCTGGCGATCGCCCACGGCCAGATGCCTGAACGCGAGCTGGAGCGCGTAATGCGCGACTTCTATCAGCAGCGTTCCAATCTTCTGCTCTGCTCGACCATCATCGAGACCGGCATCGATGTGCCGACCGCGAATACCATCCTCATTCATCGCGCCGATCGATTCGGCCTCGCGCAGCTCCATCAGCTGCGGGGCCGCGTCGGCCGCTCGCATCACCAGGCGTACGCCTACTTGCTGACGCCGCCGGAAGAAGCGCTGTCGGTGCAGGCCAAGAAGCGACTCGAGGCGATCCAGTTGATGGAGGAGTTGGGATCGGGCTTCTACCTTGCGATGCACGATCTCGAGATACGCGGCGCGGGCGAAGTGCTGGGCGACGAGCAGTCGGGCGAGATGCAACAGATCGGTTTTCAGCTCTATGCCGACATGCTCAAGGCCGCGGTCGATGCGTTGAAGGAAGGCAGGGAGCCCAACCTGATCGATCCGCTCGGCGTCACCACCGAAATCAATCTGCACGTTCCGGCGCTGCTTCCCGAGACCTATTGCAACGACGTGCACGAGCGTCTCGTGTTGTACAAGCGGCTCGCCAACTGCGACAGCGCCGCGGCACTGACCGAGATGCAGGAGGAGCTGATCGACCGCTTCGGCCTGCCGCCGGAGCAAACTCAGGCGCTCCTTGCCTGCCACCGGCTGCGCCTGGTCGCGCGACCGCTGGGCATTGTCAAGGTCGACGCCGGACCCGAACGCACGCAGGTCCAGTTCGGGCCCGATCCTTCCGTCGATCCGGGCAAGCTGATCGCGCTGGTAGAGCAGGACGGACGCTACCGCTTCGCCGGGCCGGATCGAGTCAGAATCGAGCGCGCGGCACCGACGCTCGAGGAGCGCGTCGCTTTGGTCGAAGGCTTTTTGGGACGGCTGACGTGAAATCTCAACATGCACCCGCCGCGGCGCTGCCGCCACAGGTGCATGTCTTCATCCGCGATTGGCTGTCGTCGAACAACGTGCTGCTCAGGGGACGTGGTGGGAACATCCTGATCGACTCCGGGCATGTCCGGCACGTGCCGATGACGCTGGCGCTACTCGCAACGCCTCAAGGGCTCGCCAGTGCGCCGCTCGCCAAGCTCGTCAACACTCACTGCCACAGCGACCACATGGGCGGCAACGCGGCCATCCAGGCGCGCTATCGCTGTCCGATCGTACTGCCGGAAGGCGAGGCGCCGCTGATCGACGCGTGGGACGAGAAGGCGCTTCTGCTCGGCTACTGCGACCAGCGCGCGGAGCGATTTCACTACGACGAAATCATCAAGCCTGGAGAAACGCTCGTCTGGGGCGATCTGGAATGGCGCGCGCTCGCCGCGCCGGGTCACGATATGGGAGCGCTGGTTTTCTACAATCCCGAGCACCGGATTCTGATCTCGGGAGACGCGTTGTGGCGCGACGGCTACGGTCTGGTCATGCCGCTGGAGGTCGATCCGCGCGCGCTGCCGGCCGCGCGCGCGACGCTGGAGATGCTCGCGCGCCTCGACATACGCACGGTCATCCCCGGTCATGGGGAGCCCTTTGGCGATGTAACGGCGGCGCTCGAGCGCGCGTTTGATCGAACCGCGGCATTCGAGGCCGATACGCTGCGCGTGGCGCGACATGCACTCAAGGCCGTTTTCACGTTCGCATTGCTCGACAAGCAGCGATTCCCCGCCGCCGAGCTGCCAGCCTATATCGACCGCATCGATATGTACCGCGAGTTTAACCAGCGGTTTTTCCGCCTTCCGGCTGCGGCACTTGCGAAGCTGCTGCTCGAGGAGCTCGAACGCGTGGGCGCGGTGCGGCGCGAAAACGGGTGGCTGCGTCCTGCGTGAGGGGCGGAAGGAAGTAAATACCGGTGTCGACCTGCGCCATGGCCCAGTGCACTATGCGAACCGGCCAGTCCCACACCGGCGTGACTGCCGTGCCATCCGGCACCACCGCGCCAGTCGTCATCTGCTTTCCGATCGCGCTAGTGAAACTGTGCCGCGATACTTTTGATTCCGCCGAGCAGCATCTCCACCGCAACCGCAGTCAGCACCAGTCCCATCAGCCGCTCGAAGGCGCGCACCGCGCGCTCGCCGAGCAGCCGTTGCAAGCGATCGGCGGCCAGCAGCACCAGCGTCGTGACGACCATGGCGCCGCTCAGCGCGGCGGCCCATATACCGAGCTGGTTTGGATCGCGCGATCCCATCAGCATTACTGTCGCGAGCGCGGACGGACCGGCGATAGCCGGTATCGCCAGCGGTACGATGAAGGGTTCGGCACCGACCGTGTCGCCGAAGATGCCTTCAGGATGCGAGAACACCATTCTCAGCGAGATCAGAAACAAAATCACTCCGCCCGCGATCGACAACGAGGTTTCCGACAGGTGCATCAAGTCCAGAAAGGCATGACCGCCGAACAAAAACACCAGCAGAACCGCGTAGGCGATCAGACACTCGCGCAACACCACGCGCATTCGGTGGGGTCCCGGCATCGCCTGAAGGGCGCTCACGACCAGCGGCACGTTGCCGAAGGGATCGATTACCAGGATCAGCAGGATGGTGGCCGA
>DATNNK010000422.1:0-4280 GCA_035601875.1 Casimicrobiaceae bacterium
CACGTTCGCTCCGTTCCTCGCCGGCGTCGGTCAAATGAGCTACCGCAAGTTTCTAAGCTACAACGTCATCGGCGGCGCCGCGTGGGTCGGCCTGCTCACGTATTCCGGCTACCTGTTCGGCAATATCCCGTGGGTCAAGGATAACCTGGCGTGGATCGTTCTTGGCATCATCGTCGTTTCGCTGCTGCCTATCGCGTTCCAATGGATGCGAGAAAGACGCGAACGAAAGCACAAGCTCAAGAACCTCAATCTGTGAGCAGCGCTGTGAGCAGCGGTGCCGGCCGCAGAGGCGCGAGGATCGCTAGACGCGACGCGCGAGCGTTGCGGCGTCGCCGATGTAGGTCCCCGGCGTCAGTGCCTTGAGCCGCGCTTTTGCGTCCGCGGGAATCTCGAGACCGTCGATGAAGGCGTGAAGCGATTCGCGCGTCATGCCGCCTTTGCCCCGGGTCAGCGCCTTCAGTTGCTCATACGGATTAGGCGCGCCGTAACGTCGCATGACGGTCTGAATCGGCTCGGCGAGCACTTCCCAGTTGGCTTCGAGATCGCCGGCAAGCCTCGCCGAATCGACCTCGAGCCTGGCAAGACCGCTCCTGCATGACACGATCCCCAGCAGTGTGTAGCCAAGCGCGACGCCCATATTGCGCAGCACCGTCGAGTCGCTCAAATCGCGCTGCCAGCGCGAGATCGGCAGCTTGTCCGCGAGATGACGTAAGAGCGCGTTGGCGAGCCCGAGATTGCCCTCGGAATTCTCGAAGTCGATAGGGTTCACCTTGTGCGGCATGGTCGAGGACCCCACCTCGTCTTGTTTCAGCTTCTGACTGAAATAGCCGAGCGACACGTATCCCCAAAGATCACGATCGAGGTCGATGAGAATGGTATTCACGCGCGCGAGGGCGTCGAAGAGTTCCGCCAGGCCGTCGTGCGGCTCGATCTGCGTCGTGTAAGCATTGAATTCGAGCCCGAGCTTGCTTACCAGCTTGCGCGCCAGCGACTCCCAGTCGATCGCGGGGTATGCGGCGAGATGTGCGTTGTAGTTGCCGACGGCGCCGTTGATCTTGCCCGGCAGTACCACATCCTCGAACAGCGCGCGCGCGCGATCGAGGCGCGACACGACATTGGCCATTTCCTTGCCCAGGGTCGTCGGTGTCGCCGCCTGGCCATGCGTGCGTGCCAGCATCGGCAAGGCCGCGTGATCGTGCGCGAGTATGCGCAGATCGCCTACCAGCGCCGCAAGCGCCGGCGACAAGACGTCCCGGCGCGCATCGACCAGCATCAGTCCATGCGCCAGATTATTGATGTCCTCCGAAGTGCAGGCGAAATGGATGAACTCCGCGGCACGCGTCACTTCAACGACGCTCTCGAAGCGTTCCTTCAGCCAATATTCGACGGCCTTGACATCGTGATTGGTGGTGCGCTCGATGGCCTTGATCCGCTCGGCGTCGGCAATGCTGAAGTCTCGCTGAACTTCCAAGAAAAGCGCGCGGGTCGCGGTGGAAAACGGGGGCACCTCGGCGATGCCGGGTTCGTCCGAGATAGCTTCGAGCCAAGCGAGCTCGACACGCACGCGCTGGCGCATGAGAGCGAATTCGCTGAAATGGTCGGCCAGCGCCACCACCTTGGTGCGATAGCGGCCGTCCAGCGGCGACAGTGCGGTAAGAGGGGTGAGCGCGTCGGAAGTCGACATAACGTTGCAGGCGGGGCCAGCAAAGTCTATCACAACGACCGACGACTTCGCGCCGCTCGCGACAGAGCGGGCGCGCTGTTTCGCGGTGGTATAATTCGCGTCGCCCGTCAGAGGCGTCGTCCTTTCGCAACCGTCATAACTTCGTATGAAACTTCTCGCGTCGCACACAAGTCCTTACGCGCGCAAGGTGCGCATCGCCATCGCCGAAAAGAAAATCGAATGCGAGCTGGTCGAGGAATCACCGTGGGCCGCGGAAACGTCGGTGCCCAACTACAATCCTTTGGGCAAGGTGCCGGTCCTGATACTCGATGACGGGACCGCGCTCTACGACTCGCGCGTCATCGTCGAGTACCTCGATACGGTGAGTCCGGTGTCGCGGCTCATTCCCGAGCCGAGCCGGCAGCGGATCGCGGTCAAGCGCTGGGAAGCGCTTGCGGACGGCATCTGCGATGCTGCGGTCGCAATCGTGCTGGAAACGAAGCGGCCGGCGAAAGAGCAGAGTACCGAGTCGCTCGCCCGCCAGCGGCAGAAGATCGACCGCGGCCTCGCGGAGTTCGCGAGCGAACTCGGCGACAAGCCGTGGTGCTCTGGCGACGCGTACACCCTGGCCGACATCGCGACCGGCTGCGCGCTCGCCTATCTCGATTTGCGCCATCCCACGATCGACTGGCGCGGCGAATATCCGTCGCTGCTCAAGCTGGCGGAAAAGCTGGCGAAGCGGCAGTCGTTTCAGGACACCGTTCCTCCGTCGGCTTAGCGCGCGTTACGCGAAACGCTTGCGCGTTTCGTCGTGATTACAACGCCTGCTTCAGCTGCTCCAGTATCGCCGGATTTTCCAGGGTCGAAATGTCCTGGGTGATGGTTTCGTCCTTGGCGATGGATCGCAGCAGACGGCGCATGATCTTTCCCGAGCGCGTCTTGGGCAGATTGTCGCCAAAGCGAATGTCCTTGGGCTTGGCGATCGGCCCGATCTCCTTGCCCACCCAGTCACGAAGCTGCTTGGCGAGCTTTTCCGCTTCGGCGCCCGTCGGTCGCGCCTGCTTCAGCACGACGAACGCGCACACCGCTTCTCCGGTCAGCTCGTCGGGGCGGCCGACAACGGCAGCCTCGGCGACCATCGAATTGGCGACGAGCGCCGATTCGATCTCCATCGTGCCCAAGCGGTGGCCGGAGACGTTAAGCACGTCGTCGATCCGGCCCATGATCGTGAAATAGCCGGTCTCCTTGTCGCGCACCGATCCGTCGCCTGCGAGATAGAGCTTCCCACCGAGCTCTTCCGGGTAATAGGACTTCTTGTAGCGCTGCTCGTCGCCCCAGATAGTGCGTATCATCGCCGGCCACGGCCGCTTGATCACGAGTATGCCGCCGTGTCCGTGGGCCACGTCGTGTCCCGTCTCGTCGACGATGGCGGCCATGATCCCGGGCAGGGGCAAGGTGCACGAGCCGGGCACGAGCGGCGTCACGCCGGGAAGCGGCGTGATCAGATGGCCGCCGGTTTCGGTCTGCCACCAGGTGTCGACGATCGGGCAGCGCGCTCCACCAACGTTCTCGTGGTACCACATCCAGGCCTCGGGATTGATGGGTTCGCCGACAGTGCCGAGCAGCCGCAGCGTCGACAGATCGTAATTTTTCGGCGCAGTTTGGGGATTCACGTCCGAGGCCTTGATGAGCGAGCGGATCGCCGTCGGCGCGGTGTAGAAGATGCTGACCTTGTGCTTCTTTATGGTTTGCCAGAAACGTCCGGCGTCGGGAAACGTCGGTACTCCTTCGAACACGACCTCGGTCGCGCCGACGGCGAGAGGCCCGTAGCTGATATAGGTGTGCCCGGTCACCCAGCCAATGTCGGCGGTGCACCAGAAAACGTCATCGGGTTTGATGTCAAACGTCCAGCGCATGGTCAGCATCGCCCACAGGAGATATCCACCGGAGCTGTGTTGGACACCTTTGGGCTTGCCGGTCGACCCCGAGGTGTAAAGGATGAAAAGGGGATGCTCCGCGCCTACCCATTCCGGCGGGCAGGTGTCCGCCTGCTGCGCGACAAGCTCGTGCATCCACAAGTCGCGCGATGCGGAGAATGCAACCTTGCCGCCGGTGCGCTTGTAGACGATCACGTTTCGAATCGCTTCGCATCCGCCGAGCGCGAGCGCCTCGTCGACGATGGCCTTGAGCGGCAGCGCCTTACCGCCCCGTGCCTGCTCGTCGGCGGTGATGACCGCCACTGCACCGGCGTCGATGATGCGCTCCTGCAGCGACTTTGCCGAAAAGCCGCCGAATACCACCGAGTGGGTCGCGCCGATCCGCGCGCACGCCTGCATCGCAGCCACTCCTTCGATCGACATCGGCATGTAGATGATGACGCGGTCGCCTTTTTTGATGCCGAGCGACTTGAGCGCATTGGCGAAACGGCACACCCGGTGGTAGAGGTCCTGGTAGGTAATGCGCGTAACCGTGCCGTCATCGGCTTCGAAGATGATCGCGATCTTGTTCGCGTTGCCGTTTTCCAGGTTGCGATCGAGACAGTTGTAGGAGACGTTGAGTTGCCCGTCCTCGAACCATTGGTAGAAGGGCGCATTGGATTCGTCGAGCACTTTGCCGA
>DATNNK010000423.1:0-3600 GCA_035601875.1 Casimicrobiaceae bacterium
CGACGAAAAGCAGGTTGTCGCCGTGTTCGGCGATCTTGGCAAACCCGATCTGGGCGTCAGCGACGCCGACAAGAAGAAGCTCAAAGGCAAGATCAAGCACATGTTTCATCTGGCCGCGGTCTACGATTTGAACGCAACCGCCGAGGACCAGCAGCTTGCCAATATCGACGGCACGCGTCGCGCAGTCGAGCTTGCCCAGACAATAGAAGTCGGCTGCTTCCATCACGCGAGCTCGATCGCCGCTGCCGGTCTTTATGAAGGAACGTTCCGCGAAGACATGTTCGAGGAAGCGGAAGAACTGGACCATCCTTATTTTCGCACCAAGCATCTGTCCGAGTGCATTGTGCGCAAGGAGTGCAAGCGCCCCTGGCGCATCTATCGCCCGGCATTCGTGGTCGGCCATTCCCAAACCGGATATATCGACAAGATCGACGGGCCTTACTATTTCTTCAAGCTGATACAGCGGCTGCGCAATATGCTCCCGCCGTGGATGCCGACAATAGGTATCGAGGGTGGACGCATCAACATCGTCCCGGTCGACTTCGTCGCCAACGCGATGGACTACCTCGCGCACAAGAAAGGCCTCGACGGAAAGTGTTTCCACCTTACCGATCCGGAGCCGTACCGCATCGGTGAAGTGCTGAATATCTTCGCCAAAGCGGCGCACGCGCCGCAAATGACTTTGCGCATCAACGCGCGCATGTTCGGTTTCATTCCGGCGCCGATCCTCTATGGGCTTGGTTCATTGGCGCCGATCAAGCGGATGATTCGAGCGGTGCTCAAGGATCTTGGCATTCCAAAAGACGTGTTCGAGTTCGTGAATTGGCCGACGCGCTACGACAATCGCGAAGCGGCTAAGGCGCTCAAGGGCTCCGGCATTGCCGTTCCTCCGCTCGAAAGTTATGCGCCGCGAATCTGGGACTATTGGGAGCGCAATCTCGATCCAGACCTGTTCATCGATCGAAGCCTCGCGGGCCGCGTCCGGAACCGTGCGGTGGTCGTTACCGGCGCTTCATCGGGCATCGGCAGAGCAGCGGCGCTCAAGCTCGCCTCGGCAGGCGCGAAGGTGCTGCTGGTCGCGCGCGGAGAGGAAAAGCTGGTCGAAACCAAGAAGGAGATCGAAGCCGCAGGTGGCAAGGCGTGGATCTACGCCTGCGATGTGTCTGAGCTCGCGTCCTGCGATGCGCTGGTCGCAAGAGTCCTCAAGGATCACGGCTCCTGCGATTATCTGATCAACAATGCGGGACGTTCGATCCGTCGCGGAATCGTCAACTCGTTCGATCGCTTTCACGATTTCGAGCGGACGATGCAGCTCAATTACTTCGGCGCGCTTCGCCTGATCATGGGCTTTCTTCCAAAGATGATCGAGAACAAGCGCGGCCAGATTATTAATATCTCGTCGATTGGGGTGCTCTCCAATGCACCGCGCTTCTCCGCCTATGTCGCATCGAAGTCCGCGCTCGACTCATTCGCCGCCTGTGCGGCGTCCGAGTTCGTGGACAAGGGGATCAGCTTCACCACGATCAACATGCCGCTGGTGCGCACGCCGATGATCGCGCCGACCAAGATGTACGAGAACGTGCCGACGCTTTCGCCCGAGGAAGCCGCCGACCTCGTCGTCGAGGCGATTGTCTACAAGCCGGTGCGTATCGCAACGCGACTGGGGATAGCCGGCGCGGTCTCGCACGCGATCGCGCCGAGGCTTACGCAAATCATGCTCAACACGGCATTCAACATGTTCCCCGACTCCGCTGCCGCCAAGGGGAAGAAAGAGGGCGAAGGACAGCTTTCTGCCGAGCAGATGGCGTTCGCGCAGCTCACACAGGGGATTCACTGGTAGGCATCAGCCGGAGCGTTCGCGCCGAGCCTGTTTGTGCTTCGACGTGCCGCTTCGCGCACCGACAACGAGCACCCGCACCGAGCCGATGCCACGGCTGACGTCCAAGGCGCCCGCTAGTCTGGCCCGCGTTGCTGCCGTAGAGTAGACACCTTGTGATCACTGGCTCCAGGGGCCCGGGCGTGCACGACCGACCCGCAGTCACGACCTATCTCTTTACCGACATCGAGGGTAGCACTCGCCTGTGGGAGACTGAGCCGGACAAGATGCGACCGGCGCTGGCCCGCCACGATGCGATCGTTCGCACTTGTGTGGAAGGCAATCGAGGCACGGTCGTGAAAATGAGCGGTGACGGCGTCCACGCAGTATTCGCCGATCCTCTCGACGCCGTGCGTGCAACGCTGGAGTTGCAGCGAACACTCGTCGAACTCGGACCCACCACCGAAAGGGTAGCGCTCCAGGTTCGCTGCGGAATGCACGCGGGTGTGGACGAGCGCCGTGACAACGACTTCTTCGGCAGCGGAGTCAATCGTGCCGCGCGCATCATGAGCGTCGCACATGGCGGACAAGTGCTGCTGTCCCAGGCTGTGGCGGCTTTGGTGGGCGACCGTTTGCCGGACGGTGTCTCGCTGCGGGATCTGGGTAGCGTCCGGCTTCGCGACCTGGCGAATCCCGAACGCGTGTACCAACTGGTGCATCCGCAGCTGCGACGGGACTTTCCGGCGCTGCGGTCACTCCAGGCGACCCCGAACAACCTGCCGCAACAAGTAAGCTCCTTCGTCGGCCGCGAGCGCGAGGTCGCCGAGACCAAGAAGCACCTGAGCGAGACACGTCTTTTGACGCTGCTTGGTATCGGCGGCCTCGGCAAGACCCGGCTGTCGCTGCAGGTGGCGGCTGAAGTGCTCGACGACTATCCCGACGGCGTATGGTTTGTCGATCTTGCCCCGATGACGGATGAGCATCTGGTCCCGCAAGCGGTCGCGTCGGTCCTCGGCGTCAAGGAAGAAGCGGGCCGTCCCGTACTCGAAGCGCTGGTGAAATATGTCAGCGATCGGAAACTGCTGCTCAATCTCGATAATTGCGAGCACTTGCTTCACGCCTGCGCAGAGCTGTCAGTCCAGTTGCTGCAATCAAGTCCTCATTTGAAGATCCTCGCGTCCAGCCGCGAGCACTTGCACGTTAAGGGCGAGGCAACCTATCCCGTGCCGCCACTCTCGGTGCCGGATCCAAACGCAAAGATTACTCTCGAAGCGTTGACGCAATTCGAAGCGGTGCGCTTGTTCGTTGAACGTGCCCGCGCGGTGCAGCCTGAATTCCAAGTGACCCAGACGAACGCAAAGACGGTGGCTGACATCTGTCAGCGTCTCGATGGGATTCCGCTCGCGATCGAGTTGGCCTCAGCGCGTGTGCGCGCCCTGTCGGTGGAGGAAATCGCTGCGCGCCTGAATGACAGATTCGGTTTGCTCACCCGCGGTGACCGCACTGCCTTGCCACGCCAACAGACCCTGCGTGCCTCGATCGACTGGAGCTACGAACTCCTGACGGATCATGAACGGGCGCTCCTGCGCCGTCTTTCTGTCTTCGCTGGAGGATGGACGCTCGAGGCGGCCGAAGCGGTCGGTGCCGGTGGCGACGTGGAGACAACGGACGTACTGGATCGGCTGACCAACCTAGTTGAAAAGTCGCTGGTGACATTGGAAGTCGAAGGCAAGCGCTATAGACTGTTGGAGACCGTGAGGCAGTACGCCCAGGAACGGCTAAGC
>DATNNK010000424.1:0-15335 GCA_035601875.1 Casimicrobiaceae bacterium
TTCCTGGACGGAATTTGCCACGTTCGTGGATCTCTCGAGCGACGCGCGATCGGCGAGGCTCACACCGTCCACGGCGCCGGTTTCGCGCCATCGACGCCATACTTTTTCATGGCCTCGGCGGCTTTCGCCGCCGGAATCTCGCCGTCGTCGGCAAGTGCCTTGAGAGCCGCGACCACAATGTAATGGCGATCCACTTCGAAGAACTCACGGAGCTTTTCCCGGGTATCGGAGCGGCCGAATCCGTCGGTGCCGAGGACCACGTAGCGACGCGGCACGAAGGCGCGTATCTGTTCCGCAAAGGCGCGAATGTAATCGCTGGACGCGATCACCGGGCCTTTTGCGTCGGCAAGACATGACTCGACGTGGGAAACCCTGGGCTTCGCGGTCGGGTTCATCATGTTCCAACGCGACACGGCATTGCCCTCGCGCGCGAGCTCGGTGAACGACGGGCAGCTCCAGAGATCCGATTCGACATTCCAGTCCTTCGCCAGGAGCTCCGCCGCGGCGATCGCTTCCCGCAGGATGACACCGCTGCCCAGCAACTGGACGCGAAGCGATTTCGGCTTCTTCTCGCCTGCCTTGAGCAGGTACATGCCCTTGATGATGTTCGGCGCCGCGCCCTCCGGCATCGCCGGGTGCGTGTAGTTCTCGTTCATCACCGTGATGTAGTAATAGACGTCCTCCTGGTCGGCGTACATGCGGCGCAATCCGTCCTGGACTATCACCGCGATCTCGTAGCCGAAGGTCGGGTCGTACGAAATGCAGTTCGGCACCGTTGCCGCGTAGATGTGCGAATGGCCGTCTTCGTGCTGCAAGCCTTCGCCGTTGAGCGTCGTGCGCCCGGCAGTGCCGCCGAGCAGGAAACCGCGCGAGCGCATGTCGCCGGCGGCCCAGGCGAGATCGCCTATGCGCTGGAACCCGAACATCGAGTAGAAGATGTAGAACGGGATCATCGGTACGCCGTGCGTCGAATAGCTCGTCGCCGCGGCGATCCAGTCGCACATCGCGCCTGGCTCGTTGATGCCTTCCTGCAGGACCTGCCCGTCCTTGCTTTCCTTGTAGAACATGAGCTGGTCGGCGTCCTGCGGCGTATAGAGCTGGCCGAGCTGGTTCCAGATCCCCAGCTGCCGGAACATCCCTTCCATACCGAAGGTGCGCGACTCGTCGGGCACGATGGGGACGATGCGTTTGCCGATGTTCTTGTCGCGGATGAGGGTCTGCAGGATCTGTACGAACGCCATGGTCGTCGAGATCTCGCGGTCCTCGGTGCTTTTCAGGAACCGCTCGAAGGCAGACAGCGGCGGCACGACCAGCGGCTCGGCCTTGCGCCGCCGCGCGGGTAGAAAGCCGCCGAGGTCCATGCGCCGGGACTTCATGTATTCGGCCTCGCGTGACCCCGCCGCGAAGGTCATGTATGGAACGTCCTCGATCTTGTCGTCGGGTACGGGAATCTGGAAGCGGTCGCGCATTGCCCGGATCGATTCGGGCGACATCTTCTTCTGCTGGTGGGTGATGTTTTGCGCCTCGCCGGACTCACCCATTCCGTAGCCCTTGATCGTCTTGGCGAGAACGACCGTGGGCTCGCCCTTGTGATCGATCGCGGCGCGGTAGCCCGCGTACACCTTGAACGGGTCGAGGCCGCCGCGATTCAAGTGCCAGATGTCGTCGTCCGTCCAGTCGGCGACGAGCTCCTTCAGTTCCGGCGTGTTGAAGAAGTACTCGCGAACGTAGGCGCCGTCCTTTGACTTGAACGTCTGATATTCGCCGTCGACGCACTCCATCATCCGGCGCATCAGGATGCCCTTCTTGTCGCGAGCGAGCAGTGGGTCCCAATGCGTGCCCCAGATCACCTTGATCACGTTCCAGCCCGCGCCGCGGAAGTCGCTCTCGAGCTCCTGGATGATCTTGCCGTTGCCGCGCACCGGACCGTCGAGACGCTGCAGGTTGCAGTTGACGACGAAGATCAGATTGTCGAGCGTTTCGCGCCCTGCCATGCCGATCGCGCCCATCGATTCGGGCTCGTCCATTTCGCCGTCGCCGCAGAAGCACCACACCTTGCGACCCTCGGTTTGCGCGAGACCGCGGTCCTGCAGATACTTCATGAAGCGCGCCTGGTAGATCGCCATCAGCGGCCCGAGACCCATCGACACCGTCGGGAACTGCCAGAAATCAGGCATCAGCCACGGGTGGGGATACGACGAGATGCCCCTGCCGTCGACTTCCTGGCGGAAGTTGTCCATCTGCTCCGTCGTGAGGCGGCCGAGCATGAAAGCGCGCGCGTAGATTCCGGGCGACGAGTGTCCCTGCACGAACACCAGGTCGCCGCCGTGGTCGGCGGACGGAGCGCGCCAGAAGTGGTTGAACCCGACGTCGTAGAGCGTCGCCGCCGACGCGTAGCTCGCGATGTGCCCGCCGACGTTGGTATGCTTGTTCGCGCGCAGGACCATCGCCATCGCATTCCAGCGCGCGTAATTGCGGATTTTTTCCTCGATCGCATGGTCGCCCGGCATGTGCGGCTGCCGATCGACGGGAATCGTGTTGATGTACGCGGTGTTCGCGGAAAACGGCATGTACGCGCCGGAGCGGCGCGACTTGTCGATCACCTGCTCGATGAGAAAATGCGCGCGGTCCGGCCCCTCACGTTCGAGCACACCGTCGATCGCATCCAGCCATTCCTGGGTTTCTTGCGGGTCGACGTCAGGGTTCATGTCCATGGGCTTTCCTCAGTGACGGCCGCGATGCGCGTCGATCGTACTTTGACTAGCGTCGGAAGCTGACGCCGCATCGTTGCGATGCAGGCCGCAATTCGCGTTTCAGGGGACGTTTTATCATAACATTCCACTGATTTCGTTTCCAACGACACCGGGAAAGACGCTTTTCCCCTGGAGCCGGCCGCAGGCGTCAAAGGGCATAGCTGGCCAAGGCTCCCCTGGCGTTACCTCACCGAGTTCGACTATCGCGCGATTGAAATGGACCGCGCTTCGGTGACGACTGCGTCGACGGTGACATCGTGGGACGCCGCTGGAACATGATCGACCAGCTGCAGCTCGAAAGCGCCCGCGACGCGGTGGGCGTCGGCGCGCAGCAGCGGCAGCAGCCTGTCGTAATAGCCTCCCCCGTAGCCGATTCGGTGTCCATCGCGATCGAACGCCACGCCGGGAACGAGCACCCAGTCGATAGTTGCGACATCGAGTAGAGCACAGTGCGCACAGGGCTCCGGGATGCCGCGGTAACCGGGTACCGCATCGTGCTCGAGTCGGGTGATCGCGCAGATGTCCAGCATCCGGGTCGCACGGTTCACTCTCGGCAGCGCGACCGTTTTGGCGCGAGCGAGCGCCGCTTCAAGCAGGGCCCGCGTATCCCATTCGCTGCCGAACGGAAGCGTGAGCAGCACGGCCCCGGACGACGCGAAGTCCTCGCGCATCGAGAGTGTTGCCGCGATCGACGCGCTGGCTGTCGCCCGATCCTCGGCCGGGGTGGCGTCACGGTCGCCCAGAATCCGCGCACGCAATTCGCGCTTCGCCTCGAGCAGCTTACCGCTTGCTACGCCGTCCAGGGTCGATCGAGGGCCGGTTGAAGATGCTGGCACGCAATGGATGTTACCGCAAAGCCCGCGCCGCGAACGGAGCGCTTATAATCGCGCTTGCGAATCCAGAGTCCTAGCGCACTTCGAAAACGGCATGAACTACAATCATCAGCATCACCGAAACCGGCGTTCACGGCTCATCGCCGAGATGCGAAGGCAGAGCGGAGGCGGTATCGCCTCCATTCCGACCGCACCGGAGGCGATACGCAACGCCGATACCCATTATCCGTACCGGCCGGACAGTCATTTTTACTACCTGTGCGGTTTTCCGGAGCCCGAAGCGGTTGTTGTTCTTATTGCCGGCGCGGCGGAAAGCGACTCGAAGCAGATCCTTTTTTGCCGGGACAAGAACCCGGAGCGCGAAATCTGGGACGGCTTTCGCTATGGTCCCGACGCCGCGCGCGAAATCTTCGGGTTTGACGAGACGTATCCGATAACCCAGCTTAGCACCAAGCTCGCCGACTGGACCTGTGACCAGCGTGCGATTTACACCCCGCTCGGACTCTACCCCGCGTGGGACGACGCGACCGCGGCGACGCTGAACGAAGTGCGTAGCCGCGTGCGCACGGGCATTGCGGCGCCGGAGACGGTGATCGACGTCCGTGCTCCGCTCGCGGCAATGCGGCTCTTCAAGGATGAACGCGAGCTCGAGCTCCTCCGCCGCGCGGCACTCATTTCGAGCGGCGCGCACCGCCGCGCGATGCGCGAGACGCGTCCGGGCTGGTACGAATATCAGGTCGAGGCCGAGTTGATGCACGAATTCTTGCGCTCCGGCGCGCAGGCGGTCGCGTATCCCTCGATCGTCGCCTCCGGACCCAACGCGTGCGTCCTGCACTACCGCGACAACAATCGCCAGGCGCAGGCGAGCGACCTACTGCTGATCGACGCTGGCTGCGAGGTCGACGGCTACGCCTCGGACATCACGCGCACGTTTCCGGTAGGCGGGAAATTCAGCGGTGAGCAAAAAGCGATTTATGAGCTCGTGCTCGCGGCGCAGCTCGCGTGCATCGACGCCGTACAGCCGGGCAGGATGTTTCACGACTATCACAAGGTGGCCGAGCGGGTGCTCGCGCAGGGCTTGATCGACCTCAAGCTGTGCGAAGGGACCCTCGAGGGCGTGCTCGAATCGGGCGCATATAAGCAGTTCTATATGCATCGCGCGGGGCATTGGCTCGGGCTTGACGTGCATGATGTCGGCTTATACCGGATCGACGGAGAATCGCGCCGGCTCGAGCCCGGTATGGTTCTCACCGTCGAGCCCGGCTGTTATATCCGTCCGGCCGACAAGGTGCCCGAGGAATTCTGGGACATAGGCGTGCGGATCGAGGACGATGTTCTGGTGACCGCCGCCGGCAACGAAAATCTGACCGGCTCGACGCCGAAGACCGTCGCCGACATCGAAGCCGCTTGCGCGCGCTGACTCGACGGTTGCGGCGATACGTCGACCAAGTCCCATGTTGCACGATCTGGTCATCGTCGGCGCGGGCCCTGTCGGCGCAACGCTCGCGCTGGCGCTTTTCGACAGCGATCTCGACCTCGTCGCGCTCGATGCCCGTCCTGCCGGCAGTATTGCACGAAGCGATCGCTCGCTTGCGTTATCTCACGGGACCAGGCTTGTCTTCGAGCGGCTCGGTGTCTGGAGCGAAGTTACAGCGACGCCGGGCGCCGTAACGCCCATCACGGCCATCGACATTTCGCAGCGCGGCGGGTTTGGGCGCGCGCGTCTTCATGCTCGCGACCATGGCGTCGATGCGCTCGGCTATGTCGTCAGCTATCGCGCACTGCAGCATGCGCTGGACTCGGCGCTTGGGGGTGCGGGGATTTCGGTCGAGCACGGTGTCGGTGTGACGCGCGTGAGCGCGACGGCGGAGTCCGTCCATGTCGTCGGTGAGCGCAATGGCGCCGCAGTCGAATGGAGCGCACGTCTGGCCGCGGTTGCCGATGGGGGTGGCGATGTCGTGGACTACATCGCGCGACGCAGGTACGACTACCGACAAGCCGCGCTGGTAGCGAGGATCTGGTCCGTTGAGTCGCACGGTGGACTCGCGTTCGAGCGCTTTACCGACGAAGGTCCGATGGCGCTCCTGCCCGAAGAGGATCATTACGGCTTGGTGTGGACGACAACCCCGGAAAATGCGAACGCGCTGCTCGCGCTTCCGGAACAAGCGTTCTTGGCCGCCCTCGCCAAGCGTTTCGGACCCTGCGCCGGGCCATGGATTCGTGTGACCGATCGGCGCACCTTCCCGCTGGCGCTTGAATTCGCGACTCGCATCGCCGGCGAGCGCACCGTTCTTCTCGGGAACGCAGCGCAAGCGCTGCATCCTGTCGCGGGGCAAGGCTTCAACCTCGGCGTTCGCGACGCGTATGAACTGGCGCAAGAGTTGCTTGCGAGCTCCATCGTTACCGACCGCGATCATTTTGGTGCGCCTCAATTTCTCGCGGCGTATTCTCGACGCCGTGCGGCTGACCGTTGGACCGGCATCGCATTCACGCACGGTCTGCTCGGCATTTTTGGAGCGGACGTTTCATTGCTGCGCTGGCCGCGCGGGTTGGCGCTTACTCTTCTCGATGTGTTGCCGCCGGTCAAGCGAATGTTCACGCGCGCGATGTTATATGGTGTGCATTGAAAGTTTAATAGACAATCGATCGAGCCGACGAACGCGCTGACTATCGCGCCGCAAACTCGGTATAATCCGCTCCCTTCCGTCGCAGTTTCCGCAGAGATTCAAGCAGTGCAAATCGGCTCGCATCACATTCAGAGCAATCTTGTCGTCGCGCCTATGGCCGGTGTGACCGACCGCCCGTTCCGGCAGCTGTGCAAACGGCTTGGCGCCGGCCTCGCCATTTCGGAGATGGTCGCGTCGAATCCGAAGCTGCGGGATACGGGCAAGTCGCAGCGGCGCATGAATCACGATGGCGAGGTCGAGCCGATCGTCGTGCAGATCGCCGGCGCCGACCCAGCACAGATGGCCGACTCGGCGCGCTACAACGTCGATCGAGGCGCACAGATCATCGACATCAACATGGGCTGTCCGGCAAAGAAGGTCTGCAACGTTGCGGCCGGCTCCGCGTTGCTGCAGAACGAATCGCTGGTCGGCGCCATCGTCGAGCGCGTGGTTGCGGCGGTCGACGTGCCGGTGACGCTGAAGATCCGGACCGGCTGGGATCGGCAGCATCGAAACGCAGTACGGATTGCGCACATTGCCGAAAACGCGGGGATCGCCGCGCTCTCGGTTCATGGCCGCACGCGGGAGTGCGGCTTTGTCGGTGCCGTCGAGTACGACACGATTCGGGCGGTAAAGCAGGCGGTCAACGTGCCGGTCACCGCAAACGGCGATGTCGACTCACCTGAAATGGCGCGCGATGTGCTGGAGCACACGGGTGCGGACGCGGTCATGATCGGCCGTGCGGCTCAGGGCCGTCCGTGGATCTTTCGCGAGATCCGTCATTTCCTCGATTATGGCGAGAAGCTGCCGTCGCCCTGCGTCGCCGAGATCCGTCAGCTTATCCTCGAGCATCTCGCCGAGCACCACGCATTTCACGGCGAAGAGAGCGGCGTGCGCATCGCGCGCAAGCATCTTGGCTGGTATGCGGCGGATCTGGAAGGCGGCAACGCGTTCCGGCACGAGATCAACTTTATCGACGATGCATCGGCGCAAATCGCCGCGGTCAATCGTTTTTTCGATGAGCTGAGCACGCGCGGTGATCGGCTCAGCTACGCGCCTATAGAGCGCGCGCGGCGAATTCTGCCGTGGAATTTCGGGACGCAGGAGGCGCAGGCAGCATGAAGAAGACGGTACGTATCAACGGTGGCAGCGAGATCTGCCGCAGTGTCGAAAAGTCACTCGATGAATACTTTCGGCGATTGGATGGCGAGCAGCCCCACGGCATTTACAACATGGTCATCGCCAATGTCGAGCGCTCGCTGCTGGCAATAGTCATGCACCGTGCCAGCGGCAACCAGACGCAGGCGGCGGACATGCTGGGCATGAACCGGAACACGCTTCGCTCCAAGCTTTCAAAGTACAAGATCGGCTAGTACACTAGGCCGGCTTTGCCGTCGCCTTCGCGCGAGCGGCGTCACGAGTACCGGAGCTTTTTTCGCCCGCGCACCCGCTGTCCGCCGGATGGCGCGCCTTCCGTGAGCAGCGTTTCATGAATTTTTCCCGATGACCGCTCCCATCGCCCAGGCGCTGTTGTCTGTCTCCGATAAGACAGGCCTCGTGGATTTCGCGCGCGGCCTGGACGCGATGGGGGTCAAGCTCATCTCCACCGGAGGCACTGCGAAATCGCTGATGGATGCCGGGCTGCCGGTCACCGAAGTCGCCGACTACACCGGATTCCCGGAGATGCTCGACGGTCGCGTCAAGACCTTGCACCCCAGAGTCCATGGCGCGATTCTCGCGCGCCGCGATTCCCTCGAGCACATGGCCGCGCTGACCAAGCACGCGATTCCAACGATCGATCTGGTCGTGGTCAATCTGTACCCCTTTCGGCAGACCGTGGCCAGGCCGGGCTGCTCGCTCGACGATGCCATCGAGAATATCGATATCGGCGGACCGGCCCTGGTGCGCGCCGCGGCAAAGAATCATGCGCACGTCGGCGTAGTGGTCGATCCGGCCGATTATCCGGCGCTGCTCGACGAGCTCTCCGCCAACGGCAGGCAGCTCGGAAACGCGACGCGCTTCCGGCTCGCGCAAAAGGCGTTTTCGCATACCGCCGCCTACGACGGCGCGATCAGCAACTACCTGACCTCGCGCGACGAGACCAGCGCGCCGCAGTTGTTTCCGGACCGCTTCAACTGGCAGGGAGCGAAGGTGCAGGATCTGCGCTACGGCGAGAATCCGCACCAGCAGGCGGCGTTCTACCGTGACGAAGCGCCGGCGCCCGGGACCATCGCGACCTACCGGCAGCTCCAGGGCAAGGAGCTCTCGTTCAACAACATCGGCGACAGCGACGCAGCCTGGGAGTGCGTCGAGAGTTTCGCCGAGCCGGCCTGTGTCATCGTCAAACACGCCAATCCTTGCGGAGCCGCGATTGCGCAAACGCCGCTGGCAGCATATCGGCAGGCACTTGCCACCGACCCCACGTCGGCGTTCGGAGGCATCATTGCCTTCAATCGCGAAATCGACGCCGCGACCGTCGAGCTGGTCAGCGAGCAATTTCTCGAGGTCCTGATCGCCCCGGGCTATTCCGCCGACGCCCTCGAATGCATCGCCAAGAAAAGCAATGTCCGTGTGCTGACGGTTCGGAGCGCGGGGAGGGAAGCGGGAAATGCGTGGGACATGAAACGCGTCGGCGGCGGCATGCTGCTGCAAACCGCTGATCGGCGCAGCATCAATCCGGGCGACCTGTCGGTGGTGTCGCGCAAGGCGCCGACGCCCTCGCAGCTTGCCGATTTGCTGTTTGTCTGGCGCGTCGCCAAGTTCGTCAAGTCCAATGCCATCGTCTATGGCGGCGGCGGAAGGACGCTCGGCATTGGCGCCGGACAGATGAGCCGAGTCGATTCGACACGCATTGCCGCGATCAAGGCGCAAGCCGCGGGGCTATCGCTGGTCGGGTCGGTGGTTGCATCCGATGCGTTCTTCCCGTTTCGTGACGGCCTCGATGTCGTCGCGGACAACGGCGCGGTCGCGGTCATCCAGCCCGGCGGTAGCGTGCGCGATGCCGAAGTCATCGCCGCGGCCGACGGGCGCGGTCTGGCGATGGTGTTTACCGGCGTGCGGCACTTTCGCCACTAGAGTGGACCGTAACAGCCAAATCGGTCGTGTCTGCCTCAGTTGCCAACTGAGGCTCCACGCCGATCGCGGCGTTGCCGAAGCTCGCAAAGGGACCTACCCTTGCTTCGCTTCGGCGCCTCATTTGCCAATTGAGGCTCGACGCCGATCGCGGCGCCAGAACGCTTCGCTCACTACCGCTTCCGCTGTCACGGTCCACTCGCCACGACTCGCCACCCTAGTGTGCTTTCCTAAAGCGTTGCCCTCGCCGTGCAGGGTGTGAGTGAGAAGTGAGTTGAGAAGTGAGCCGAGGCGTGAGCTGATGCGATGAATATTCTGATCATCGGCGGCGGCGGGCGCGAACATGCTCTGGCGTGGAAGATCGCGCAATCGAGCCGGGTTGCGAAAGTCTTTGTCGCGCCCGGCAACGCCGGCACGGCGCGCGAGCGCGAGCTCAGCAACGTCGCCTTGACCGCGATCGAGGATCTGGTCGCGTTCGCGCAACGCGAGCGCATTGGCCTTACGGTCGTGGGTCCGGAAGCGCCGCTTGCCGAAGGCGTGGTGGACGCCTTCAGGCGCGCGGGATTGAAGATCTTCGGTCCCACCCAGGCGGCGGCGCAACTCGAGAGCTCCAAGGATTTCGCCAAGGCCTTCATGGCCCGCCATGGCATTCCGACCGCCGAGTATAAGAGCTTCACCAACGCCGCCGAAGCGCATGCCTACGTCGACGATCGAGGTGCTCCGATCGTCGTCAAAGCCGACGGGCTCGCCGCAGGCAAAGGCGTGGTCGTGGCCATGAACGTAGGCGACGCCCACGCGGCGATCACCGCCATATTGGTCGACAGGCCGCCGATGCCGCATCAGCATGGAGCGCCTGCGACGCGCGATGAAGCGCCTCCGCGGGTAGTCATCGAAGCATTCCTGACCGGCGAGGAAGCGAGCTTCATCGTCATGGCCGATGGCTCCCACGTTCTCCCGCTCGCCTCGTCGCAGGATCACAAGCGGCTCCTCGACGGCGATGCGGGGCCCAACACCGGCGGCATGGGTGCCTACTCGCCCGCGCCGGTGGTGACGCCCGCGGTTCACGCGCGCATCATGCGCGAGATTATCGTACCCGCCGTCGACGGCATGGCCGCGGACGGGATTCCATACAGTGGATTTCTCTACGCCGGGGTGATGATCGACAGCGAAGGCAATCCACGCACGCTCGAGTTCAACTGCCGGCTGGGAGACCCCGAGGCGCAGCCGATCATGATGCGGCTCAAGACCGATCTGGTCGACCTCCTGGAACACGCGGTCGAAGGCACGCTCGATCGAATCGACGCCGACTGGGATCGCCGCGCCGCGTTGGGCGTAGTGCTGGCGGCGGCGGGGTATCCTGATGCGCCACGCAAGGGCACCGCGATTTCGGGACTCGAGGTCGCTCGCGACGACTGCAAGGTTTTCCACGCCGCGACCGCGCCGGACGGTGAGCGCATCGTGACTGCGGGTGGACGCGTTCTCTGCGTCACCGCGCTGGGCGAGACCTTGCGACAGGCGCAGCGCACCGCGTACGCCGCGGTGAGTGGCATACACTTCGACGGTATGCAGTATCGCAGCGATATCGGCCACCGCGCGCTCGACGCGCGCAAGACCTGACTCGCGGCAGCGCGCTTTAAGCGAAGCGTCGCGGACCATCATGAACCTGCTTCAAGACCTGCCGCGCGCGCACCGTTACTTCACCGGCCTGCAATCGAGCATCGTCGGCCGGCTCGAGGCCTTGGACGGAGCGGCTTTTCGTCGCGACGAATGGCAACGAACCGAAGGTGGCAGCGGAACGAGCTGCATCCTGGAAGAGGGCAGGGTGTTCGAGCGTGGCGGCGTCAATTTTTCGCACGTCAAGGGTGAGCGGCTGCCCCCGTCGGCGAGCGCGGCGCGGCCGCAGCTTGCCGGGCGCTCGTTCGAGGTCATGGGCGTGTCGTCGGTGCTGCATCCGCGGAATCCGCATGTACCAACTGTCCACATGAACCTGCGACTCTTCGCCGCGCTTCCCCGCGAGCCCGAATCGCAGCCGGTCTGGTGGTTCGGCGGCGGCATGGATCTCACGCCCTATTACGGCTTCGAGGAGGACGCGACTCATTTTCATCGAACCTGTCGCGCGTCACTGGCGCCGTTCGGCGACGACTACCATCCCCGGTTCAAGGCCTGGTGCGACGATTATTTTTTCCTCGAGCACCGCGGCGAGCCGCGCGGCATCGGCGGCATTTTTTTCGACGATTTGAACGAGCGTGGATTCGAACATTGCTTCGCGCTGACGCGAAGCGTCGGTGACCATTTTCTCCCCGCGTACGAACCGATCCTGCAGCGGCGTAAGGACCTGCCCTACAGCGAGCGCGAGCGCGACTTCCAGGCCTACCGCCGCGGGCGCTACGTCGAGTTCAACCTGGTCTACGATCGCGGAACGCTCTTCGGCCTTCAATCCAACGGCCGCACCGAAGCCATCCTCATGTCGCTGCCGCCCATCGTGCGCTGGCGCTACGACTGGCGCCCTGATCCGGGCAGTGCCGAGGAAAGGCTCTACGCCGAGTTTCTTACCGCGCGGGATTGGCTGGCATGAGCACGAAGACCGCGGACGACGACGAGAAGCCAAGCGGCGACGCGCATCTGGTCGAGACGCGCATCGCCTCGGAAGACGTGTTCGATGGCAAGTTGCTGCATGTCAAGCGCGACACCGTCCGCCTGCCGGATGGAAAAACGGCCACCCGCGAGTACATCGCTCATCCCGGCGCGGTGATGATCATTCCGCGGCTGCCGGATGGAAAGCTGCTGATGGAACGGCAGTTCAGGTATCCGCTGGCGCGCATTTTCATCGAGTTTCCCGCTGGAAAGATCGATCCGGGCGAGGACCCCGCCACGACTGCGGCGCGTGAATTGCTCGAGGAGACCGGCTACACCGCGGCGCGCTGGTCGCACATCGGCACCTTGCACCCATTGATCACCTATTCGACCGAGCGCATCGAAATCTACACCGCCGATGCGCTGACGTTCATCGGCGCGAAGCTCGATGCGGGCGAGTTCATCGAAATCTTTAGCGCCACGCTCGAGGAAGCGCTGGCGTGGATCGATCGCGGCGAGCTCACCGACGTCAAGACCATGCTCGGCTTGCTGCTGCTGTCACGCCGGGCGGCGTCCGCTTAAGGCGATGAGTGCGCTCGGCGCGACAGCAGATGACACTACGCTGCGACTAATCATCCGCGGCCGTGTGCAGGGGGTCGGCTTTCGTTACGCCTTCGCCGACGAGGCGCGCTCGCGCAAGCTTCGCGGCTGGGTGCGAAACCGGCGCGATGGTTCTGTCGAGGCGATCGTCGCGGGTCCCTCCGCCGCCGTCGATGCCATCGTCGCCTGGTCGGGTCGCGGCCCTTCGGCGGCGCAAGTCACCGCGGTTGAGACGACCGCCACGGATGGCGACTTTGCGAGCTTCGAGGTCGCGCCGACCGTTTAGGGACTACCCACGCCAACGGCGAAAATGTCCTTCCACGCGGCGTAGCTTGCCGCCGATAGCAGCGGAAAGACCGCGATCAATCCGACGCCAAAGAGCAACAAGCCCAGCGCGACCAGCACCACGGCGATCGCTGCGAAAAGGAGCAGCGGCGCGAGGTTGAGAGCGAACCCGCGCGCGCTGCTTACGAATGCGTCGACGAACGACGCGCCCGAGAACAGCACCGCGAAGGGCACGAACGCGACGGGCAGCGAGGCCAGCGCACCGGTCATGACGATGCCGATCACGGCCGCGGAGGACAGATCACCGGTTTCGGGGTCCGGAGCGAGCAGATTGGCGCCGGCGAAATAGTAGGCGGCGAGCGCTTCGGCGGCAAAGATCGCCAGCGCACCGATGACAATTGCCGCCACCGCGCCGGGGGGCGCACCGAACGCGGTGAGGGTGTACCGAAGCGACAGCGGCTGCCCGCGATCCAGCGCGCCTGCACCGATCAACATCCCGCATTCGACCAGCGGCACGATGACTTTGGAGGCGGCGATACCGATGCCGGGGACGAGTTGCAGACCGAAATCGGTGGCAAGGGTGACGAATCCAAGGACGCACCAGGTGATGGGCGCGAGCTTGAACAGCCGCATCGCGTCTTCGTACCACGCGAATGCGCGGCCGGCTTGCACTGCGCGCGGCGCGGCGACGACGATAGTGGAAAAGGGCAGGTCCAAGTGATGCCGAGAGGATGCCGAGAGCGGCAGTGCGTCAGGTCGTGCTCTCTCCTAGATACGCCGCTCGAACTTTCGGGTCGGAAAGAAGCTCTTTCGCGTCACCGGACAGGGTGACCTCGCCGCTTTCCATGACGTAGCCGCGGTCGCTAACTTCGAGGGCGAGCTTCGCGTTCTGCTCGATTAACAGGATAGTCACGCCTTCGCTGGCGATCGCGAGCACGGTCTCGAACACTTTCTGCACCATCAGCGGCGCGAGGCCCATCGACGGCTCGTCGAGCAGAAGGAGCTTGGGCCGGGACATCATCGCGCGACCCATCGCCAACATCTGCTGCTCGCCGCCGGAGAGCGTTCCCGCGGTTTGCGTGCGACGCTCCTTCAGGCGGGGAAACAGTCCGTACACGCGCTCGACGTCGGACCGAACCGCCGCGTGATCGTTGCGCGTGTAGGCGCCCATGGCCAGATTTTCCTCGATGGAGAGCGCTCCAAAGACGCCGCGTCCCTCGGGAACCATCGACAGTCCGCGGCGCACGAGCACGAATGCGGGCTTGCCGGTGATGTCCTGGCCCTCGTAGTGAATCGATCCGCTCTTGATGGGCTGCAGGCCGGTGATGCCCTTCAACGTCGTCGTCTTGCCGGCGCCGTTGGCGCCGATGAGGCATACGAGCTCGCGCTTCCTGACCACGAGATCGATGCCCTTGACGGCCTGGATGCCGCCATAGGCGACCTGCAGACCCTTGAGCTCGAGGAGCGCGGTCTCGCCCACTCGATCACGCCCTTCGCAAGTTCAACGTCACCTCGCCGCCGAGGTATGCGGCGACGACTTTCGGGTCCCTTTGAACCTCCGCGGCCGAGCCTTCGGCGATCTTCTTGCCGTAGTCGAGCACCAGCACGCGGTCGCAAATGCTCATCACCAGCTTCATGTCGTGCTCGATCAACAGAATCGTGGTCCCGTCGCGGCGGATGTCGTCGAGGAGCGCCTTCAGCGCCTTGGTCTCGGTCGCGTTCATCCCGGCCGCGGGTTCGTCCAAGGCGAGAAGCTTGGGTTCGGTCGCCAGTGCACGCGCGATTTCCAGGCGCCGCTGATCGCCGTACGCAAGGTGCTTGGCGAGATGATTGGCGCGGTTCGCCACGCCAACGTAGTCGAGCAGCTCGTAGGAGCGCGACTCGATGGCCGCCTCTTCCGCGAGCGTTCGCCGGTCGCGAAAGATCGCGCCGAATACGCCGGCGTGGGTGCGAATGTGGCGTCCGATCATGACGTTTTCCAGTGCCGACAGATTCTGGAAGAGGCGGATGTTCTGAAACGTGCGCGCGATGCCGCGCTCCGCGACTTGGTTCGGTTTCAGCCGATCGAGCGGCGCGCCGTCGAAAGTGAAATTTCCGCTGTCGGGCGAATAGATGCCGGTCAGCACATTGAACAGGGAAGTCTTGCCGGCGCCATTGGGCCCGATCAAGCCGTAGATCTCGCCGCGCTCGATGCTGAAGCTGACGTCGGTGAGCGCTTGAACGCCGCCGAAGCGTTTGCCGATGCTCGTCGCCGCCAGAAGCACCGCTGAATTCACGCTCACGCGGTGCCGCCTTTGACTTCGAGCTCGCGTTTGCGTACCGCGGAAGGCCAGAGGCCCGCGGGACGGTAAAGCATGATCGCCACCAGCGCGACGCCGAAGACGAGCAGGCGGATCGTTTCGGCGTCAAGTATCACTCTGCCGAAGAGGGCGTTCTGCAGCGGCTCCATGGTGTAGCGCAACACCTCGGGCAGCAGCGTCAGCAGTATCGCACCGAGTATGACGCCCGGAATATTGCCCATGCCGCCGAGCACCACCATCGCCAGCACGATG
>DATNNK010000425.1:0-8993 GCA_035601875.1 Casimicrobiaceae bacterium
CTCAAGGGACGATCCAATGGCGACATCACCCGATCCCGGGTAGAGGAATTGAAATAGTGGCTTTGAACGGCGCTTGCGCTGTCTCGACCATGGCTGCGTCGCTGTTGACGATGCCGACGTTGCGCTGCTTGAGCGGCGCCGTGTTCCTGGCGACGGTGTTCGGCGCGCTACAGTTCCAAAGCAGAGATGCGCGTGCTGACGAAGCGCGCGCGGCGTTTCGTCCATGCATCGACCCCAGCAATCTTCCGTTCGCCAACACCCACGGCGACGGTTTCGAAAACCGGATTGCCGACTTGTTTGCACGCCAACTTGGTCTACCCGTTCAGAATTATGCGTTTCCGCAGCGGATGAATTTCATCCGCAACACGCTGCGGTACAAACTGCCGGGCGAGGACTTTCGGTGCGACATCGTAATGAGCGTTCCGGCCGGATACGATCAGACGTTGACGACTGCTCCGTATTATCGGTCGACCTATGTGCTCGTCTTTCCCAAGGGCAAGGGTCTGGATCAAATCAAGACGGGCACAGATTTGTTCGAGCTTTCTCTCGATGCGCGTCGGAAACTCGTGATCGGTATATACGACCGCTCGCCGGCGTCGACCTGGCTCGTCAAACATGGATGGGAGCAGCAGGCGAAGCCGTATCCGATCCTGAATGCCGATCCCGAGCAGTACCCGGGGGAAATCATCGAGAAGGACCTTGCGCAGGGTAAGATCGATGCGGCGATCGTCTGGGGCCCAATCGGCGGCTACTTCGCCAAGCGCGTCCGCGACGTCGACTTGACACTCGTGCCACTCAAGTCCGAGCCCGGCGTCAAATTCGACTACGAAATAGCCATGGGCGTCCGCTATGGCGAGCTCGAATGGAAGAAGGTCGTCGACAAGCTGCTCGCGGACAACCAAGCCGCCATCACCGGCATCTTGCGTGAGTACAATGTGCCGCTCCTCGACGAGAGTGGCAATCCGGTCCAATAGTGCGGCGACGGTGAATCGCGTTCTCACGTCATTCTTTTGTCGCACTGGCAGCGTAGTTGCGGTGGCTGCGCCTTTCGCGGCGGCGGCCGCCGCCGGCCCCTCTAGTCCCGCGACGTTCGTTTCTCCCCCTATTTCATGCACGTCGCGCCGCTCGACGCAGGAGTGAAACATGACCCGACCACACTACCTATTATTGCTGGCCCTGGCGATTGCGCCGACCGCGCAGGCAAATGACTTTCCAACCCGAGCGCGTGTCGAATTCGTCCTCGACTGCATGCGCTCGAGCAAGGCGCGGCCGCAGGAATCGATGTACAAGTGTTCGTGCGCAATCGACGACATCGCGGCAAAGGTTGACTATGCTACCTGGGTGGATTTGTCGACGGTTGCCAATGCGACCACGATCGCCGGCGAGCGAGGCGGCGTCATGCGCGACATCAAGGACGGGCGCAAGATAATCGTATCGTTTCGTGAATTGCAGGCCGGTGCCAAGAAGCACTGCTTTCTCGACGAATGACCGGTGCCAAGCGATGGCGGCTTCGCGCTCGAGGTGACGCTCTTGGCAGCCCGAGCTCCCCATAACGTGCTTCTGGTCGCCTGTGCCGCCCTCGCCTGGTCGCTCCGCGCGTGGGCGGAGCCGTTGGAACTTCGCGAATTGGAAGTCGAAAATGCGGCGCCAGGCGTGTATGTCCACTATGGCGCAGCGGCCGAAATGACTCCCGTCAATGCCGGGGACATCGCCAATCTCGGCTTTGTGATCGGCCAAAAATGCGTCGCGGTGATCGACACCGGCGGTACCTACGCCGTCGGCCGCGCTCTGCGTCTAGCGATTCGTCGCGTCACGATGCTACCGATTTGCTATGTGATCAACACGCACGTTCATCCCGATCACGTGTTCGGCAACCAGGCGTTTGTCGATGATCGGCCGCAATTCGTCGGTCATGCCCGACTGGCGGAGTCGATGCGACGGCGTGGACCTAATTATCTCCGCGCGCTGATGCGGGATCTCGGCGCGGTGGCGCAAGGAAGCTCGATCGTGTTGCCGACGCATTCGGTCGCGAGCGTCGAGCGGCTCGACTTGGGCGGCCGGAGCTTGAGCTTGCGCGCGTGGCAAACCGCGCATACCGACACCGACCTCACCGTTTTCGACGAGACGAGCGAAACGCTTTTTCTGGGCGATCTGGGTTTTACTGAACATATTCCGGTCGTCGACGGCAGTCTTCGCGGTTTCATCGCCGCGATCGACGAGCTCAAGACCATCCGTGCCCAAAGGGCCATTCCTGGCCACGGCCGTGCCAGCGCATGGCCGTCCGCGATCACGCCCGAGGAGCATTATCTGAAACGACTTCTCCGCGACGTACGAGCTGCGCTCGTCGCGAAGATGCCGATTGCGCAAGCGATCGAGTCGGTCGGCTGCGAAGATGCCGATCACTGGTTGCTGGTCGACCAGTTTCATAAGCGAAATGTCAGCGCTGCGTACGCGGAGCTCGAATGGGACGAGTGAAAAACGGGCTGGCGAGCCGTATCGCGACGGCATACAATGCATGGGTGCGGGTGCAACCGAGAAGCGGTGCCGACATGAATTCCCGGATCCTCTATGCGGTGGTTGCGCTTTGGCTCGCAATTCCGGCCGCGAGTTGGGCCCAGGACAGCGATCCCGAAGCGAGCGTGGTCTGGCAAAAGCTGCGGGCGGACCTTTTTGCGGGGGCGCTCATCGCCGCCGGAGACAACGTCGTCACGCTGGAAACGCCAAAAAGGGCCGAAGACGCGGCAATCGTTCCGGTTGCGATCCGCGCGCAGTTTCCGCAGACGAGCGATCGATACATCCAAAAGCTCTGGCTGATCATCGATAACAATCCATCGCCGATCGCCGCGGTCTTTCGGTTCACAACTGAAAGCGGACGCGCCGACATCGAGACCCGCATGCGCGTGGAACAATACACGCAGGTACGCGCGATTGCGCTTACCAACGACGGCAAGCTGTACATGGTCACCAACTATGTCAAGGCTTCAGGCGGCTGCTCCGCGCCAGCCAGCAAGGATGCCGCCGCGGCGAGAGCGAGTCTCGGGAAGATGCGATTTCGTGTTGACGATTCGCTCGTACCAGACCGACCGGCACGTGCCCAGCTGATGATCAGCCACCCGAACGATTCGGGACTTGCAATGGACCAATTGACGCGAACTTACGCACCGCCGCATTTCGTGCGCGGCATTGAAGTGCGCCATAACGGAAAAATGGTCATGAGCGCCGACATGGATTTCTCGATCAGTGAGAATCCGAACTTTCGCTTCTACTTCGTGCCGGGGAGTGGCGGTGAGCTCGACGCGAAGGTGATCGACAACAAGGATCTCGAATTTACCGCGAGCGTGAGGTTGGATTCCCCGCGCGTGGGAGCTGCCTCCACGCTACGCTGAGGGAGTTAAGGCAGAATTTTTTCACGGTCGTCCGGTTCTCATTTCGGTGATTCAAAGGAGGGCGCGGTGGATGTTCGTGCTGCGGTAGCTCATAGCGCAGGGGCACCCTTGGTGCTGGAAACGGTGCAGCTGGCTGGACCGAAGGCGGGCGAAGTGCTGGTCGAGATCAAAGCGACCGGCATCTGCCATACCGACGAATTCACGCGTTCCGGCGCCGATCCTGAAGGGCTCTTTCCGGCTATCCTGGGTCACGAGGGGGCCGGCATCGTGATCGACGTAGGCTCAGGCGTAACGACCGTCAAGAAGGGCGACCACGTCATTCCGCTCTATACGCCCGAATGCCGGCAGTGCAAGTCGTGCCTATCGCGCAAGACCAACCTTTGCACCGCGATTCGCGCGACGCAAGGCAAGGGCGTGATGCCCGACGGGACCAGCCGATTCTCCCTCAACGGCAAACCCGTGTATCACTACATGGGCTGCTCGACCTTCGCCAACTTCACCGTCCTCCCTGAAATCGCCTTAGCGAAGATTCGCGACGATGCACCCTTCGACAAGGTCTGCTACATCGGCTGCGGCGTCACCACGGGCATCGGCGCGGTGATCAACACCGCCAAGGTCGAGCCGGGAGCCAATGTCGTGGTGTTCGGGCTCGGCGGCATCGGGCTAAATGTCGTCCAGGGCGCCCGCATGGCCGGCGCCAACATGATTATCGGTGTCGACCTCAACCCCGCGCGCGAAACGCTCGCGCGCAAGTTCGGCATGACTCATTTCGTCAACCCCAAGGAAGTAAAGGGAGATCTCGTGCCCTACCTCGTCGACTTGACGAACGGGGGCGCCGATTACAGCTTCGAGTGCGTCGGCAATGTCGACCTGATGCGCCAGGCGCTCGAGTGCTGTCATCGGGGCTGGGGCGTATCGGTCATCATCGGCGTCGCCGGTGCGGGGCAGGAGATTCGCACCCGGCCGTTCCAGCTGGTAACGGGCAGGGTATGGAAGGGCACGGCCTTCGGTGGCGCGCGCGGTCGCACCGATGTGCCCAAGATCGTCGACTGGTACATGGACGGCAAGATCAACATCGACGATTTGATCACCCACGTCCTGCCGCTCGATCGGATCAACGAAGGGTTCGACCTCATGCATGAGGGCAAATCGATCCGGGCAGTCGTTACCTACTGACACTAACGCTTGCGTACAATGTGCCGAACCCAGACGGGTAAACCTGTTGCTGTCGAATCCGTGAGCTGGGCAGTAAACCGCGTACTAGTTGTTATCTCGATAGAGGAGGAAACTGACCATGGCAACTTCGATTCATCCAAGCGTCGATCAAGGCCTTAAACCAGCCGCCGCAAACTTCGCTGGCGGTACGCTGTCATGCAAGTGTTCCGACAAGAAGGTGACCGTGTCGATCAAGGGCCAGGCTGCCTTTAACCACGTTTGCGGCTGCACGAAGTGCTGGAAACCGGGAAGCGCGCTGTTCGCGCAGATTGCGGTCACTCCACGCGCCAATCTCAGCGTAACTGCAAATGAAGACAAGCTGAAGGTCGTGGACCCGAACGCGGCAATCAAGCGATACGCGTGCAAGGAATGCGGCGTGCATATGTACGGACGCATCGACAACACGGGTCACCCGCTGTACGGGTTCGACTTCTTCCATACCGAACTATCATCCGATCCGGGCTGGGCGCCGCCGGAATTCGCGGCCTTCGTTTCCTCCATCATCGAGTCCGGGGCCAATCCCGCCACCATGGGCGCGGTCAGAGCCAGGTTGAAAGAGCTCGGCCTGGAGCCTTATGATTGCCTGTCGCCGCCACTCATGGATCTCCTTGCCACGCATGCAGCGAAAGCAAAGGGTGTGGTCGCCCGCGCTTGACGTTCCTGTAATGCAAGGCGCATGCGGCCCCACGGGGCCGCATTGCGATCAAGGTCGGTTCGCTGCGACATGCATCCTGAAGTGCTTCGAGCGTTTCAGGTGCGTGGAAGAGCATCATTCCGTTGCCACGGATTCCGCCGCTAGACGCCGCTGAAGCGGGGTTAGCGCTAGCGCAGCGCGAACCTTTCTTGCGCTCGTATCGAACCGGCGGCTTGCGCTATGACCATCACGGCCCTTTCCCAGAACCGGAGCTTCGGCGGCGTGCAGGGAACTTATGCCCACGAGTCGACCGAAACGGGTTGCACGATGCGCTTCGGCGTGTTCCTGCCGCCGCAGGCGCAGAAGGGCCGGGTACCGTCGCTCTATTGGCTCTCGGGTCTGACTTGTACCGAAGAGAATTTCATCGTTAAAGCCGGAGCACAACGCGTTGCCGCTGAGCTGGGCCTTGCGATCGTCGTGCCCGATACGAGCCCCCGAGGTCTTAACCTTCCCGGGGAGGCAGAAAGCTACGACTTTGGCCTTGGTGCCGGTTTCTATGTCGATGCCACCGAGGAGCCATGGGTGGGTGGCTACCGCATGTATGCTTATGTCACCAGGGAGTTGCCCAAAACCGTCGCTGCGAGCTTTTCGGTCGACCCGTCACGAGCCGGAATCTTTGGTCATTCCATGGGTGGACATGGCGCGCTCACCATCGCGCTCAAGAATCCCCATGCTTACAGGTCTGTCTCCGCTTTTGCCCCGATATGCTCACCGATGCGTTGTCCGTGGGGCGAAAAAGCCCTCGCGGGCTACCTGGGTGTCGACCGCACGCGATGGCGCGACTATGACACGACGGCGCTCCTCGAAGACCGGGGCTGGAGTGGACCACCGCTCCTGGTCGACCAAGGGACCAAGGACCCGTTCCTGGATGACCAACTCAAGCCTGATCTGCTCAAAGAGACGTGCGTCCAGCGCAATATCCCGCTCGAGTTGCGGATGCAAGAAGGCTACGACCACAGCTACTTCTTCATCGCCAGTTTTATCGAAGACCATCTCCGGTTTCATGCGCGCCTGCTGTAAATGCACGGCCGTCGAGGATAAGCGCACCGCGTTCACGCGACTTTGACGCCGAGCATCATGCCGCCGTCCTCGTGCTCGAGGTTGTGGCAATGGAACATGTACGTCTGCTCGCCGGCGAACGGCATCGTGAAGTCGATCGCGATCTTCACGCTCTCGCCGGGCCAGACCAGCACCGTGTCCTTCCATCCGAGATCTGTCGCGAACCGCCCGTGATCGTCGACCTTGAGCGCCGCGATCTGCTCGGGACTGGTCTGCCGCTCGAGAACCTGAAAGTGAAATCCGTGCAAATGCATTGCATGCGGCATGCTGTTGAAATAATTGCGGATCAGCCAAGTCTCGACGGTGTCGCGTTTGACCTCGATCGGCGCTTCGCCCATTGCGAATACGCGATCGTTGATGCGCCAGCGCGCTTTGGCGAAGCCGAGACGCAGCGGGCGCTCGGTAGCGTGCCCGGTGTCGATCGGCACGATCGTCGACAATCGCTGGGGAATCGTCGCTCGATAGGCGACGCGCTCGCGCACCCGCAGCTGCAGCAAAGTGCGCAGCCCACCTTCGGGGAAACTCCCGCCGTGTCCCATCGCGGCGTGGTCGACCGCGGCCGGCGTCCGCGTTTCCGCCGGGGTCGGCGCGTTCATGTGACCCATCGCGGCATGATCGATCGCTGCCGCAGGCGCGGCCATTTCCATGTGTATCGGATCGAATGCGCGTGTCTCGAGAAGAATGGTGTCGCCGACCGCGGCATCGCTCAGGTCGACAAGGATGTCGATACGCTCGGCCGACGCCACGAACGCTTCATCGCAGCGGCGCGGCGCGGCGAGCAAGCCGGCATCGGTGCCGAGCAGCGTAAATGCCAGCGCCGCCCCGTCGGCGCTGCGCAAGCCGAGCCGATAGGTGCGCGCGTTCGATGCGTTGACCAGACGAAAGCGATAGATGCGGGTGGCGACGTCCAGATGCGGGCAGACGGCGCCGTTGACGTGGATGTCGTCGCCGAACCATCCGTGCATGCGATCGGCGTCGGTCGCGGCGTAGTCCGCGCCGCGGCGATCCTGCAGGATCAGTGGAATCTCGCTTTTGCCGGGAACGAGATCGAGCGCGGTGCGAAGCGCACGCTCGTCGTCGTCCTCGACTTCGATCAGGCCGAACATCCCGCGATAGGCCTGACCCGCGGTCAGGCCGTGCGGATGCGGGTGATACCAATACAGCGAGCCGCGATCGCGCACGTCGAAGGCGTACGAGTAGCGTTCGCGAGGCGCGACCGGCGGCACGGCGGCGCCGTCGTTGTGCGTATCGACCGCGAGCCCGTGCCAGTGCACGATCGTGGGTTCCTCCAGCGCATTCTCAAGGTCGATCCTGACGCGCTCGCCGCGCTTGAATACGAGCGTCGGATTGACGAAGCGCGTGCCGCGATGCTCGACGGCAAATCCTTGCGTCCATGGGCCGGCGGTGCCGGCGATCGTCGAAGCGCGCATCGTCAGCGGGGCGCCGTCGGGCGCGAGGCGTGCGAAGCGTCCGTCGCCGGTTGGCAAGACCAGAGGCCGGGAAGGGATACCCGCCGCGCAATAATCGCCGCCGACTAAAGCTTCCGCTGGCGAGGCAGCGCGAGCGGGCTGTGTTCGCCCAGGTGTCGCCAAGCAGGTCAGCGCGCCAAGTGTTTTCAGGATCTGCCTTCGTCGGATGTCCATGCGTCGAATCGGAATGGAACCTAGCGTTCGTTCGAGAGACCGGTGCACTCCATTATCGTTCAGTCAACGCGTGTTGCCCGATGGCATAGCGCATGCCGATCCATAGGGTACGAGGCGCGCCGACCGCGCGAAACTGCTCTGGCACCGGATCGAATCCGAGCGCGGGCCCGAATGTGCGAGCGGGGCCCGTAAACGCATTGGCGCCGAGCAAGCCAAAATTCTGATAGCGGCGGTCGAACAGATTCGCTGCGTTGGCAAATATCTGCAATGCGGCGCTCGCCTGGAAGCGCATGTCGAAATCGACGACCGCGTAGCCGGGAATGCGCCCGCCGGCGTCGCGATTGTTTTCGTCGCCGTGCGCGAACTGGCTGGAGGCGAAGACGACTCCTCCGCCCATCGCCCATTGCGCGTCGAGGTTGAAATCGGCGCGCAGCTTCAGCGAATCCGCGGGAATACCCGGGATATGGTTGCCCGGGCGCACGCTAATGGCGCCGGCTTCGTCGGCCGACGAGTTGTTCGGGCTCGCCGCGACAAAAGGAGATCGGAAGGTCGCGTCGATATGGCTGTAGCGGAGGCTCAGATCGAGTCTGCCCAGATGCGTGGTGCCGGCCAATTCCACGCCTTGGCGGCGCGTGCGTCCGACGTTCTGAAAAAAGCCCGCGTTGAGCGCCCCGCCGCCGCTGGCGACGAACTGGATGTCATCGTCAAGATCGGTACGATAGGCCGCGGCTGCCCATTCGATATCGGCGCCCCACTTGCCGCGCGCGCCGGCTTCGACGGTATGCGAGACGACCTTCCTGAGCGGCGGGTCGGCGAGGAAAATGTTGGGCAACTTGCACGGGGCCGCGGCATCGGCACAGGTCAACTCGACGGGGGAGGGCGCGCGCATGCCTTCGTTGTACGTCGCGTACGCGGTCATTGAGGACGATGGCTTGTAATTGATGCCGATTGCCGGAGCAAAACGCGCAAACGTGAAATTGCCGTTGAGCCTGGCGT
>DATNNK010000426.1:0-3488 GCA_035601875.1 Casimicrobiaceae bacterium
GCGGTTGCGTTCAAATCGTAGACCGCGGCCAGATGAAACATGTGCTTGATCTTGCCTTTGAGCTTCTTCTTGTCGGCGTCGCTGACGCCCAGATCGGGTTTGCCAAGATCGCCGAACACGGCGACAACCTGCTTTTCGTCGGCGTTCCAGATTTCGCGCAGCGCTTCGAGCTTCTTCTGCGACTCCTTGCGCACCAGAACGTAGACGGGCTCGCCGCGCTGGAGCAGATTCTCGATCAGAAAGCGGCCGATGAAGCCGGTGCCGCCGGTGACGAAGTAGGCCATCGCTTTTTCCTCCTCGAAGACTTTCGGGGTGCGCTCTCTTGACGCTTGTGGAGCGAGCGAACCGCTGCCGACGGTTATTGCGGCCGGTGCCCGCGCACGCTATGCATTTCATTATACCGAGCCACTGTCGCTCCGATATCGTCGCAGGAAAGGCAACCGGTGCGCTCTTTAGAATGATTTCTCTAGCACCCTCGCATACAATGGATGATGGTCGGCGCTTGTCGCCGCACTCTCGAGGAGAATCAGCATGCTCAAGAAAGCCAAGGCCGAAGCCCAAGGTGGCCACAAACAGGGCGGCGCGGAGAAGGGCATTTCCAAAGCGGTGCTCGAGTCTTCGCACCAAATCTGGCTGGCGGGTCTAGGTGCATTCGCCAAGGCGCAACAGGGCGGAAAGCAGGTCTTCGACATGCTGGTCAAGCAGGGCGAAGTGCTCGAGGCCAAGACGCGCAGCGCGGCAGCGCAGACGGCGGACGCCGCACGGGAGGCGGCCAAAGCCAAGGCCAAGGAAATGCAAACCATGGCCGGCGGTACGTGGGACAAACTGGAGCAGGTGTTCGAGGATCGCGTTTCCCGCGCTTTGGCGCGGCTCGGCGTCTACACTTCCTCGGATGTCGAGCGCTTAAGCGAGCGGGTCAACGAACTGTCGGAAGCGGTCAACGCCTTGCTCAAGGCGCAGGGCATTCGGCGTAAGCCGCCGGCGTCGCCGGCGCAAAGAGCGGTGCGCAGCGAGACGCGAACCGCGGCCAAGACTGTTTCTGGCGCGACCAACAGGGCGGCCAAGGCCGTGTCCACCACCAAGACGGCGAAGAAGACCATGAAAACGGCGACCAGTCCCGCCAAGGCTGCGTTGAAGTGATGTAAGTGTCCTCACGCCCCGCGCTATCCGCACGGCGGCCTCTTTCAGCGGGCGTCCCAGACCTGTGCCCCACAAATTGCAACGCCCGTGCTGGCCCGGAAGTGTCGAATATTCCATATGGATTTCCCGGCCGCATTGGGCTAACCTTCCAACGCTCCAAAGCGTTCTTTGCCCCGTGTGACCTTATGCCCTTTATCCAAGCCTCCGAGCGATTGAGACGCGCGTTCGCGATACTCGTGGCGCTCGTCTCGCTAGCGACGGGCCCGGCGCTTGCGGAAGGTTTCAAGTTCGGCCAGCCCGATGAGTCTGACCGTATCGAGAAAGAGGCGCGCGAGGATCGCATCGCGGACCAGCTGTCGACCCCCTGCCGCGCTGGCATCAAAGACAAGAAGATCATGGTGGTGATCGGCGAAAGGCAGTCCAACGGGGTCATCGCGGCGCAACAGCAGAACTATGGCCGGCATTTTCAGGCGATCAATTCGCGCCTTCGCGCGCTCGGCCTCAGGACCTTCACGCCCGAGGAGATCCGCCGGCAGGTCGCCCAAGCGGAAATCGACGCCTACTTTCGCAACGATCCGGATGCCGCGCTTGCCGCATCGAAACGGCTCGGCGCGAATTTCGTGCTGCGCGGTCTGATCTCATCGCAAGCCACCAGGAATCCGATGATGGCGGTCAATCAGGTGTCGGTGAACATGGGTTTCACCCTGACCGGAAGCAACGGGCGGGTGATCTCCAATGTCGACGCCAATTCCAGTTCCTATGCCGGCGCGGACGTACAGCACATGGCGCTGACGCTGGTCAACGAAAAAGCAGACGAAGTCGTGGCCGAGCTTTACTCCGACTATTGCAGGAACGCGGGGCTCACCGCTGGGAATAGAGCGGCGCCGAAGTGACGCCGCATATGTCGCAATCGATTTGATCTTTACAGGAGTACTTGCAATGAGCGATCACACCTACCTCCGGATTACGAAGCTTGCGCTCGGCGCGGTCCTATTGGCGAGCGCATCGCTGGCGCTGGCGCAGCCGCGATTTGGCAATCCGTCGCCGACTGCAGGAAGCGACACGTCGCAGAAGGCAAATGCTTCCGCCGACCAGGCCCTCTACCAGCCCGTCGTTTACGCCAACGCGAACAAACGGGGTCCGGCGCTGATCGTCATTCCCGGCGAAATCAAGAGCAACAACGCGACCTTCCTGCAAAAGTTCACGTCCAACAACATCGCGGACTTCGGCGAGGTCGAGCTCTCGAGCGCCAACTTTCAGGTGCTCGAGCGTTCCAATCTGGGCCCGCTCCTCAAGGAATTCGAGCTTGCCTACAACCTCGGCGATCCGGACCAGGCGCGCAAGTTCTTGCGCATGGGCAAGCTCAAGACCACCAAATACGTGGTGAAGTTCGACATTCTCAAGACGGAACAGGTCGCCGCAGCGCAGCAAGGCTTCGACGGCCACGCACTCGGTCAGATGGCCGGGCTCCTGGGCGGCTACGGGCGCGGTGCGTCGGTCGCGAGCGTTGGCGTAGGCTCGGTGCAGACCAGCGAGTCAAGCGGGGTCTGGATCATCGGCATGCGCTACAAGATCATCAATGCGGAAACCACCGAGCAGGTGGCGACCGGCTATACGGAAGAGAAAATGGAGATCGGCGCAAAGTCGACCTCGGTTCTCGGCGTGTCGCAATCACAGCAGGGCGGCCTCTCGCTCGATACGATGGTGCAACGCCTGGTCCAGAAATCAGTGTGGGAAATCGACGGCAAATACAAGTGATGCGCTGACCGTGAGGGTCCCCGACGCCGGCTCGCGCCGGCGTCGCTACTTTCGGTGCCGGCACCGCGCCGCCGTCGCCGTTTTCGGAATTGAACGAGGAGCGGTGGATGGCAGAGATCAGCAGCCTCGGCAAGTATGAGATCCGGCGCGAGATCGGTCGCGGTGCGATGGGCGTGGTCTATGAAGGCTACGATCCCTTCATCAAGCGCGTCGTGGCACTGAAAACGATCCGAGCAGATCAGCTGGCCAGCGAAGACTCGGAGAACGTGATCGCGCGGTTTCGCCGCGAAGCACAGGCGGCCGGACGCCTAAGTCATCCCAACATCGTTTCCATCTACGATTTTGGCGAAGAGGCGGGGATCTGGTTCATTGCCATGGAGTTCATCAAGGGTCGTGAGCTCAAGGAATGCTTCGAGGCCAATGAGCGGTTCACGACGGCAAGCATCGTGAAGATCATGTCGCAGATCCTCGATGCACTCGATTATTCGCCCCGCCAGGGCGTCATCCATCGGGACATCAAGCCTGCGAACATTTTCATGCTGCCCGACGGCTCGGTGAAGGTCGGCGACTTTGGCATTGCCCACATCGAA
>DATNNK010000427.1:0-3052 GCA_035601875.1 Casimicrobiaceae bacterium
TACGCCCGTCGGCAACGCTGGCGGCGATCCTGAACACGCTCTGGGCGCTGCGCGAATTCGACATCATCTATCTCACCACCGGCGGCGGCCCCGATCGCGCGACCGAGACGCTTGCCGTGCGCATCTACCAGGAAGCGTTCGCCTTCTTTCGCATGGGCACCGCGTCAGCGCTGGGCGTGCTGACCATGACGATGGCGGTGCTGCTGGTGCTGATGTCGATGCGCACAATACGCAGAGAGTACTTCTAGTGCGCGTATTCGATCATATCGTCCTTCTCGCTGCAGCGAATACCCAGTCGCAGGCGGCACTTCTACTACGCCCATTCCTTCATATTGTGATTCCCGCGGAAGCGGGAATCCAGTGTCTTTCATGACCCGTTCGCGTCAATGGCTGCTCACCTTCGTCGCGCTGGGGGTCGCCGCGGTCGTGCTCTTCCCCATCTACTGGATGCTGCTGACGTCGATGTTGCCGAGCGAGCTGACGCGCTCGCGCGATCCCGTCTTGCTGCCGCGGCTTTCCGCACTTTCGCTCGACGCCTTTACCGCCGTCCTCGCACGCAAGCCCGTACTGACCTGGCTTGCCAACAGCGCCATCGTCACCGTGGGCGCGACGTTCATCAGCCTGGTCATCTCGACGCTGGCCGGCTACAGCCTGTCACGCTTCAAGAGTCGCGCGCAGCAGGGCGCGGGCTTCGCGCTGCTGGTGTCCAAAATGCTGCCGTCGAGCCTGATCGTGATTCCGTTCTTTATTGGCTTTTCTACCTTCGGCCTGATCGACAGCCGCTGGGGCTTGATCGTGGCCAACGCGGCGGTGGGCGTCCCGTTCGCGACCTGGCTGATGAAAAGTTTCTTCGACGGTATTCCGCGCGAGATCGAGCTGGCGGCGATGCTCGACGGCTGCTCGGGCATGCAGGCAGTGTGGTACGTCGTGCTGCCGCTGTCCAAACCGGGGCTCGCGGCGTGCGGCATCTATCTCGCGATTGTCACCTGGTCGGACTTCGTATTCGCGCGTACCCTCGTTACCAGTCCCGACCTATGGGTGCTCACGGTCGGCATGCAATCGTTCCTCGGTGAATATCTGGTCGACTGGTCGAGCCTGATGGCAGTGGGCGCGCTGTCGCTCGCGCCGGTATTCGTGTTGTTTCTTCTGCTCGAGCCGTTCCTGGTGAGCGGGATGACGCAGGGCGCGGTGGCGAACTGATGGCCGCGACGATCCGCTCGGTGGAGACGATTATCGTCGCGCTGCCGCGCGAGATTCCGTATCTCGGGCCCTTGGGCGAGGGCGAGCACGTCAATGAGCGAGGCTATTTCGTTCGCCGAGGCAATCGAACGATGTACCCGACCACCGATCGCTCCGCCATTGTCAAGATCACCGCGAACGACGGTACGGTCGGCTGGGGCGAGACGTATGGCATCGTCGCGCCGCAAGCCGTGGTCGCGATCATTTCCGATGTGCTGGGTCCCATCCTGGCAGGGCGGGAACCGGTCGACATTCCGGCGATCTGGGACGAGCTTTACGCGCTGATGCGCGTGCGCGGGCACTGGAGCGGATTCTTCACCGACGCGATTGCCGGTGTCGACATCGCACTGTGGGATCTCGCAGGCAAGCTTGCGGGACGATCGGTCGCCGACCTGCTCGGGGGTGCGCGCCACTCCAGCATTCCTGCGTATGCGTCCGGGCTCCCACGCGCCTCGCTGGCCGAGCGCGTTGCCCTGGCGCAAGAGCTGGTGGCGCGGGGATTTCGCGGTATCAAGTTTGCCGCCGTCATCTCACAGCAAAGCGCGCAGCAGGGCTCGCATCAAAGCGTCGTCGACGAAATGCGCGCGCTGCGACTTGCACTCGGCAATGAAATCGAAATCATGATCGATCTGCACTGGAAATACACGCCGACCGAAGCAATCACACTTATCCGCGCGCTGGAATCCTACCGGCCGTACTTCGCCGAAGCGCCGTGCGCACCCGAGGATATCGATGGCCAGGCCGACGTTGCCGTCAACGTCACCGTGCCAATCGCCGGCGGCGAAGAATGGAGCACGGTTTTCCAGGTGCGGCCGCGTCTGGCGCATCGCTGTGTCGGCATCGTACAGCCCGAGGTCGCGCATACGGGGCTTTCGCAGTTCGTAGCCATCGGCAAGCTCGCCGCCATGCAAGGGGTCCGTGTCATTCCGCATGCGACCATAGGGATCGGTATTTTTCATGCGGCCAGCCTGCTTGGCGCGGCAAGCCTGCCCAATGTTCCGTTTCACGAGCATCAGCATTCGGTGTTCGACGCCAATCTGCGCTTTGTCGATACCCGGATGCGCTGCGTCGACGGTCGCTTCGAGTTGCCTGATGGGGCCGGGCTCGGCATCGAGCCGAAGGCCGAGCTTTGGAAGCATATCGTCGAGGCCTGAGACGCTCTTGCGCGCGGGATACCGCGTCCCCAACTATGAATCCATGTCAACGACCGCCGGGAAGCCTGACGCTATGCGGTGGTATAATTGACATTCCAGCGCGAGCCATGAATGTGGCGCGCAGCAGGACCGGTTACCGGGGGCGACCTGGTTTCGACGGGGACTGTGAAGCAGCGCGGGGCATGCCAAGGTGCAGAACCTTGTGAATCCTCTGCAATCGCAAACTTAACTGCGAACGACGAAAACTACGCTCTGGCGGCTTAATCCCGCCGGACCTCGCACCGGGCGGCGCTCAGCTCGGGTGATGTAACTGTCACAGCGAGGACATTTCGAGCGATCGCGTGCGTCCGGGTCACTTGGACGACACGCTAAATCAAGGTGACTGGTTCCGGCGTCGCCTGCCCGTCAGTGGCGCCGGGGCGAGAGCACAATGACGTGGCTAAGCATGTAGTCCCGACTGTGTAGCGTTTTCGGACGCGGGTTCGATTAGTAAGATAGTCGCCTCTGCTCGAGAGGGCAGAGTGACAACGGGGCTCACATCGGCGAACCCTGCAACCGCACGGCGGGAATGCCGCCGGCGGAATGGCAACGCCGAGGGGTAGGAAGAGGGCAAACCTCAGGCCTGCCCTGTAGAGACTCATAGGCCGGCTGAAGGCGCT
>DATNNK010000428.1:0-4567 GCA_035601875.1 Casimicrobiaceae bacterium
GTGATCTTGCGTGGAGCTCGATCCGGATGCGAAGCGAGCGCCCTCCGAAAGAACGCCTGCGCGGCGGCAATGCCCCGATCCGGGCGCAGCACAAAGTCTACGCTGCGCCCTTGCTTGTCCACGGCTCGGTACAGATAGTGCCATTTGCCCTTGATCGAGATGTACGTCTCGTCAACACGCCAGGAGCTACCGATCGAGCGGGCAAATCGATTCCAGCGCTTTTCAAATTCCGGAACATATCGAATCACCCATCGCATGATCGTCGTGTGCGAAACGCTGACGCCGCGCTCGGCCATCATCGCAACGAGATCTCGATAGCTCAGGCGATAGCTGATGTACCAGCGCACGCACAGAACAATGATCTCGGTGTCGAACTGGCGCTTCACATAGATCGCGTCACGGTCCTGGCGTTTGGTCATCGGGCGTCTCCATCGGCAACGCAGTCTAGCCGACGCCCGCTGTTGCACCGGAACCGTCCGTCGCTAGGAAGCCTGAATTTACTTTTTCGTCAACTGCTTACGGCGTCCGCGCAACTTCACTGTAGCAGTCGAATGCAGTGCAACGCAGGGGTACGCAAAACGGTGTTGCTACGTTTTCGTATACAGCTCGTCCCCGATCCGCGTCGCTGCAAGAGGCGCTGTAAGTCGAGCGCGGTCCGCGCAGGAGCTCAACTTTCTCTGGCGCTTCCTCCTTTGAGGGCCTGCGAGGCGCTCACGATATTGCCGGATGCGCCGCGACGCGAGTGTCGACACGCTTCGGTTTAATGCCGCGATGTCGGTATGGCGCAAGCTGACGACGAGAAAGAGATTCTCCGCCTCGAGGGCCCGCCGTGGCCGGTCCGAGAATGCACCAAGCCGACGAAGTCGTCCAACAGCCGCAAGACGATGTGGCTGAACGCCATCACGCCGCGATCATGCCACAGTCGTGGTTGGACCAGTCAGCTCCAACACTGTGGATCGAAAATTCGCAGAAGACAGCCAGTCGAGTACAGCCCCGCCGCTCGATGAGCTTTTTAGAAAACGACGACCTGGCGCACCGCCTTGCCCTCGCGCAGGCGATCAAAGCCCAAGTTGATCTCGTCGAGTCGCAATCGTCCGGTCAGCAGCCGATCGACCGGCATACGCCCCTGGCGATAGAGCGCGATGTAGCGCGGCAAGTCGCGCACCGGGACGCAGGCGCCGATGTAACTGCCCTTGATCGTGCGCTCCTCGGCGACCAGGTTGACCTGCGAAATCGACAGCATGTGCGTGGGCGGCGGCAGGCCGGCGGTAACCGTAGTCCCACCGCGCCGCGTGATCTTGTACGCGAGCTCCATCGCCTTGACCGATCCCGCGAGCTCGAAGGCAAAGTCGACACCGCCGGCCGTGGCCGCCTTGACCTCGTCGACACAGGTGTCGGACCGGGCATTGTAGGTGTCGGTAGCGCCCAGGCTCTTCGCCAGCGTGAGCTTGTCGTCGGCGAGGTCAATCGCCACGACGCGGCTCGCCCCCGCACTCACTGCGCCGATCAACGCAGCAAGTCCCACACCGCCCAAACCGATCACCGCAACGGTCTGGCCGGTGGCGACCTTCGCGGTGTTGACTACCGCACCCACACCGGTGAGCACCGCGCAGCCGAATAGCGCTGCTTCATCGAGCGGCAGCGCGGGATCGATCTTGACCAGCGAACGCCGCGACACCGTCGCGTACTCGGCAAATGCCGAGCAGCCCAGATGATGGTGGATCGACTGTCCGTGGCGGGAAAGGCGGCGCGCGCCGGTGAGCAGTGTCCCCGCCGTGTTGGCCGCAGCGCCCGGCTCGCACAGCGCGGGACGCCCTTCCGCGCACGGCAGGCAGTGACCGCAACTGGGCACGAACACCATCACCACGTGATCGCCCTTTTGGAGATCGGTAACGCCGGTCCCCGGTTCCTCGACGGTGCCGGCCGCCTCATGGCCGAGCAACATCGGCGTCGGCCGCGGCCGGTCGCCGTTGATCACCGACAAGTCAGAATGACACAATCCCGCTGCGGCGATTTTCACCAGCACTTCGCCGGGTCCTGGCGGATCCAGGTCCACGTCTTCGATTACCAGCGGCCGCGACCGCGCGTAAGGGGTCTCGGCGCCCATTGCCTGCAACACGGCTCCCCGGATCTTCATGACGCGAACTCCTATCAACTCATTGCAAGAGAATGGATCACCCGCGCAGCGACGCGTCCTCGTGCACTTCGCCGCGATCGATCATGAACACGCTGTCCAGCATTTCACGGGAGTGCGACAGATCGGACTCCGACAAAATCACCGAAAGCCCTTCCTGCTTGAGTTGGGCGATCACTTCGACCAGCCGCTGACACAGGACCGGCGCGACGCCTTCGAACGGCTCGTCGAGCAGCAGCAACCGGGTGCCGCACATCAACGCCCGCGCGAGCGCAGCCAGCTTTTGCTGCCCCCCTGAGAGCTGGAGACCTTTACGCTGCGCGAACGCTTCCGCTTCCGGAATGATCTGGTAAACCTTTGCCAACCGTTGCGCGACGTCGCCCACATGTGTCGCCCAGGCGGGCAAGAGCACGTTCTCTTCGACCGTCAGCGCCGGGATCAGGCGGCGATCTTCGGGCATGTATCCGATGCCCAATCTCGCGCGGCCATGGGTAGGCAGCGTGGTCAACGCCTGATCGTCGAAGGTGATGGCGCCGCTACGGCTCGGCAGGATCCCCATGATGCTGCGCATCAGCGTGGTCTTGCCCGCGCCGTTGCGCCCGATCAACCCGGCGAAGCGGCCCGACGGCACGCTCAAGCTCACGTTGCGCAGGATGCCGACCGAGCCGATCGACACGTCGAGGCCGTCAATGCGCAGCATCGCTGGCGGCTCCACTGGTCACTCGTGCATGAGTGGTGCCGGTCACGTACTTGCGCACCTCGTCGTCATCTAGCACGGTGTCTGGTGTGTCGTCGGCAATGATGCGGCCCTCGTAGAATGCGAGGATGCGCTCCGTGTAGCGACGCACGATGTCCATGTCGTGCTCGACGAACAGGATGGTGACGCGGTCGGCGCGCACCGCGGCCATCACCGTGTCCATGATGACGAATTTCTCGTCGGCGCTCACCCCGCTGGTGGGCTCGTCCAGCAACAGGATCCTCGGTTTTACGACCATGGCCATCGCGATGTCGAGCAGCTTGCGTATTCCTTCGGGCAGCACGCCAGAGAGGGTGTCGCGATAGTCGTCGAGACCGAAACGCGCGAGCGCCTCGTCCGCCGCTGCTTCCACACGATCCGCCGCGAGCGTCGCACCGGATGCCCAGTGCTTTCCGCCTAGGACCACCACGCCCAACGCGGCCAGCAGGTTCTCGTGTACGGTGAGGCTACCGAACAGCTGTGGAATCTGGAACGAACGGCAGATTCCGAGTTGCGTTACGCTGCGCGGAACGAGTAGCGTGATATTGCTGCCCGCATAGCGGATCGTTCCCGCATCCGGCTTGAGATAGCCGGTCACCATATTGATGAACGTGGTCTTTCCGGCGCCGTTGCCACCGATGAGGCCAACCACCGTATCGGACTCGATGCTGACATTGATGTCGTCCGCCGCGGTCACCGCGCCAAAGCGTTTGGTCAGGCCTTCGGTTTGCAGAATTGCCGCCATGTCAAGCGCCCCTGCCGCGGCGACCCAGGAGCGACCACAGGCCCGCGGGGAGGAACATGATCACGAGGAGCATCGCGATTCCCAGTACCATCTGCCAGGTGTACGGCGTGTATTGATACGCGACGCTCTTGATCCATTCGAACAGCAGCGAACCGGCAAATGGCGCCGCCACATTCGCGGTGCCGCTCAGGATCGCTACAAACACAAATTCGCCGGACGTCGTCCAGTACGCTAGGTCGGGATCGATATGGCCGATCGACAGCGCGACGAGACCGCCACCGACGCCGGCCAGCACGGCGGCAATCACATAGTTCAGATGCACGATGCGTCGCACCGAAGCGCCCATGTATTCGACACGGAGTTCGTTGTCCCGGATCGCCGGCCCGAGTCGCCCGCGATGCGACCGAAGGAATCCGTTCAGCGCGAGCATGGCGACAAACACGATAATCGCTGCCACGGCATAGAGAGCGTATAGGTGCGTCCCCGGTCGCAGGGCGACACCGGCCGCGGTACTGTACGCAATGTTGAAGCCGTCGCTGCTGCCCAGCACCGACATTTTAATCAGCAGGCCGTAGAGGATCATCGAGAATGCGAGGCTCAGCATCGCAAAAAAGATGCTCCGGTAATTGGCGAGCAGGAACCCGAGGATGAAGGCGATCACTCCCGCGACTACACCACCGAACAGGGGCATTAGCACCGCGTCGGATGTCAGCAGCGAGTCGGGAAGACGAAAGATCTTGCCCACCGCTACCGCGGCGTACGCGCCGAGGCAGTAGTAAAGGCCCTGGCCGAACGAAACCAGGCCGCAGCGCATCAGCAGCAACAGGCCGAGCACCACCATGCCCTTGCCCAGCGCGAGAATGACGAGGCTTTGCGCCCAGTTCGGCAGCCACCAGCCCCCCGCGAGAAAGACGACCAGTCCGAGTCCCAGCCACCACGCCGCGCGATCGCG
>DATNNK010000429.1:0-2139 GCA_035601875.1 Casimicrobiaceae bacterium
TGAGGTCGAGCGCGATGCCGCGCTTGTTGCGGTTCATCATCATGAACGCGCTGGCCTCGCCGTTGACCTCGGGAGGCGTAAAGCGGTGCGTGTCGTCGCCGCCGGGTACTTTCTCGACCTTGATGACGTCGGCGCCCATGTCCGCGAGCAGCATGCCTGCCGTCGGGCCCGACATGATATGCGCGAGCTCGATCACCCTGATTCCCGCGAGCGCGACCATCATCGACCGCTGAAACGCGGCACCTGCTTGTTCAGGAAGGCGCGCAATCCTTCGCGGTAATCCGCGGTGTCGAAGCAGGCGAAGCCTTCGCTCCAATCGGCGGCGGAAAGTTGCTGCGGGGGAGAGAGACGCCGGATGAAGCGCTGGTGCCAGCGCGCAACCAAAGGGGCACCCGCCGCGATGCGCTCGGCGGTCGCGCGCGCCTCGGTCTCGACGGATTCGTCAGCCACCACGCGCTGCACCAATCCCTTTTCACGCGCCTCCTGCGCTCCGAAAATTCGCCCTTCGAGCAGGATCTCGAGCGCGACGGCGGGACCGACCACCGACAAGAGCCCGCTCAACTCGCCGTAGCCCATGGTGAGGCCGAGCCGGCTGATCGGAATACCGAAGCGGCTCGACTCGCCGCAGATGCGCAGGTCGCACATCAACGCGACTTCGAGACCGCCACCGACGCAGGCGCCGTGGATCATCGCGACCGTCGGATGGATGCACTCGCCAATCGCCTGCATGGTCGAGTGGATCAATTCACCGTAGACGCGGCCTAGCGCCGCATCGGCGCGCACTTGCGGAAACTCGGTGATGTCCGCGCCGGCACCGAAGGCTTTGCTGCCCGCGCCGCGCAGGATCACGCAGCGCAGATCAGATTCGAGCGAGAGTTCGCGCATCCGGCTCCCGAGCTCCCGCCACGACGACTCGGACAGGGCATTCAGGCTTTCAGGGCGATTGAGAACGACGGTAGCCACCGAACCGTCGCGCTGCACCAGAACTGGATCGACCATGTCGGCGCTCTTCACCGGTAGAACAAGTCGACGAGCCCCATGCCGGTCACCGGGACGTAAGTCATCAGCACAACGACGATCGCGTCGAGCACGATTCCATAAGCGTGGCGTACGCGGTCGAGCGACATGGCCGGCCCTTCGCGAGTGACTTTTGGCAGCTACTTGCCGAGCGAAATCGCTTGCTGGATCAGCGGCGTCGAGCCGGGCACTTCCTGACCGTATTCCTCGTAGATCGACTTGCTCGCCGCGATAAAGGCGTCCTTGTCGACCTGATTGACCTTCATTCCCGATGCGGCAAATTTCCCGCGCAGCTCGTCGTCTTGCTTTTGCGCTTGCGCGTAGACGAATGCCTGCGTCTCTCTGGCTGTGTCTTCCAGGATTTTGCGCACGTCGGCGGGCAGGCTATTGAAGCGGCGCAGGCCCACCGCGACGAACGCCGGCGTGTAGACGTGTCCGGAAAGCGACAGATACGACTGCACTTCCTGAAATTTCTGGGAATAGATCTGCGTCAGCGGGTTTTCTTCACCGTCCATCACTCCGGTGGATAGTGCGGTAAAGACTTCGGAAAGCTTCATCGGGCTCGGGTTCGCGCCGTAGGCCTGAAACATCTTGAGCCTCCACTTGCCTTCCGGCACACGCAGCTTGATGCCCTGCAGATCGGCCGGCTTGACGATCGGCCGCTTGCTATTGGTGATGTGGCGATATCCGTTTTCCCATACCGCAAGTACCTTGACCCCTTTCGCCTCCGCCGCGGGCTCGAGCTTCGGCCAGAAAATCTCGCGCTCGATTTTCGCCATGTGCGCGCGGTCCTTGACCAGGTATGGCATTTCGAACAAGCCGAAAAGGTCGGCTTCCGAGGACATGACCGTCGAGGGCAGCGCAAAATCTAAGGTTCCCAATTTGAGCTTCTGCAGCATCTCCTTGTCGCCGCCAAGTTGGCTGGAGCCGAACACCACGACGCGCGCCTTGTCGCCTAGCTTCGCATTGGCGCGCTTCGCAAATTCGTTCGCCGACGAGTCGAACAGTGAGCCGGGTTCGCCCACGTGGCCGAACTTGAGCTCCATCTGCGCCAGCGCGGACTGACACACGCCGATGAGCAAAGCGAGAAGGACATGGCGGATCGATCGCGTCATGTTTTCC
>DATNNK010000430.1:0-3493 GCA_035601875.1 Casimicrobiaceae bacterium
CGCGCTCGCCGTCGAACAGGACGTTATCGCAGAACAAGTCGCCGTGGATTGCGCCGCGCGGCAGCCTGGTCTTGGCAAACCCCGCCTGGAACTTGATTTCGGACGCAAGCAAGCCATTCTGCTCGACCGACAAAAACGGCCGCACGGCACGCGCGGCCTGCCGCCACCACGCGGGTCCACGGCGGTTGGACAAGCGCCCCCGATAATTGCCGAGGGCAACATGCATCCGCGCCAACGCGACACCCGCGGCGGCGCATTGCGGGATTTGCGGTCGTTCGACCGCCACGCCGTCGAGTCGCGCGACGAGCCCCGCGGGCTTGCCGTTGAGAAAACTCCACAACGCGCCGCTGCGATCCGGCTCGGGGGCGGGCGCCTGAACGCCCGCGCGCGCGAGATGCGCCATCAAGTTGAGGTAGAACGGCAGCTCTTCCGCCGGCAGCCGTTCGTACAGCGTCAACACGAAACGCCCATTGTCGGCGGTCAGGAAATAGTTCGTGTTCTCGATGCCGGCAACGATCGGTTCGAACTCGTGCACCGTGCCAAGCGCGTAACGGGTGAGCCATGCGGCAAGATCATCAGCGGAGACGGTGGTGTAGACAGCCATCGACGGACACGACGAGCGGCGGCAGAGGCACCCGCGCTCAACGCAGAAGGTTATGGAAAAATGCGATCAGAAGGAAAACAGCAGCCACATCGGGACTTTGAGGCCCGTGTCCAGGCTATCGCGGCGAACCCATGTCCCGTCGGTGCCATCGGCGACGAGATAATACGGCCGCCCGGTCTTCGGTGTGACCTTGATCATCGTCAGTCGCCCGCCGACTCGGTATTCCTCGATCGTCTCCGACGCGCGACGAGTAATCGTAATCTGCGGCTCGAGGTCGGGATCGTTGGCAATCTCCGGCGGTATCGGCGGCGGCTCCGGCAAGGGCTCGAGCTTTGCCGGAGGCGCCTTTTGCGCAGTCGCAGTTAGCGCGAGGGCGAAGGCGAGCGCTGACAAGAGAGCGGTAATGCGAAGGCGCATGTTGCGATCGTACGAGTGGACGCTTTATTCTAACAGGAATCGCTTTTGCGACGCCGGAATCTCGGTAGCCTCACAGGTTCAGCATCTTGTTGCGCTCGGCGCGCGACGGCTGAAAACCGCGACTTTCATAATAGTCGAAGATTGCTTCGACGATTGCCTCGGGCTCTTCGATGATCCGCATCAATTTGAGGTCGCCCGCGGAAATCATGCCTTCACCGACCAGCTTGTCGCGCATCCAGGCGACCAGTCCCTCCCAGAATTCGCCGCCGACCAGAATGATCGGTATCTTGCGGCTCTTTCCGGTCTGGACCAGCGTGAGGCACTCGGTCAGCTCGTCGATCGTGCCAAAGCCTCCCGGCAGCACTACGTATGCCGACGCGAAACGCACGAACATCATCTTGCGCGCGAAGAAATAGCGAAAGTTGATTCCGACGTCCTGGAAGCCGTTGCCACCCTGCTCGTGAGGAAGAACAATGTTGAGGCCGACCGCGGGTGACCGGCCGGCGTGCGCGCCGCGATTGGTCGCTTCCATCAGGCCCGGCCCGCCGCCGGAAATGACCGAAAAGCCGGCGTCGGAAAGCAGCCTCGCGATGCATTCCGCTTTTCTGTAATACGGATGGTCCGCCTTGATGCGGGCGCTGCCGAACATGCTTACTGCGGGCCTTATGCCGCGCAGACGTTCGGTCGCGACGGCGAATTCTGCCATAATGCCGAGCACCCGCCACGCCTCTTGTCCGTTCGTCGAGTACATCGACTGCGGGTCGATCATCTCCGGAATCTTGCTCGTCTGAATCATGCCTAAGCTCGTCCTGGTTGACGGCTCATCGTATCTATATCGGGCGTTTCACGCCTTGCCCGACTTGCGCACGTCGCGCGGCGAGCCGACCGGTGCCATTCGCGGTGTCATTTCCATGTTGCGCCGATTGATCGAGGACGGCAAGCCGGATTACTTTGCGGTTGTGTTCGACGCTCCCGGCAAGACATTTCGCGATGAGTGGTACCCGGAATACAAGGCCAACCGGTCGCCGATGCCGGACGCGCTCGTCGCCCAGATCGCGCCCTTGCACGAGCTGATCCGCGTTCACGGCTGGCCGATACTGATGATCGAAGGTGTCGAGGCCGACGATGTGATTGGAACGCTGGCAAGACAAGCCGAGCAGCTCGACATCGACACGCTGATCTCCACCGGCGACAAGGATCTCGCCCAATTGATCACGCCGCGCGTGACGCTGGTCAACACGATGAGCAACGAACTGCTCGACATGACGACGGTGGTCGACAAATTTGCCGTGCGCGCCGATCAGCTGCTCGACTATCTCGCGCTGATCGGCGATGCCGTGGACAATATTCCAGGTGTGCCCAAGGTCGGGCCAAAAACCGCGGCCAAGTGGCTCGCCGAGCACGGCACGCTGGATCAGGTGATCGCGAACGCGGGATCGATTGGCGGCGCGGTGGGCGAGAATCTACGCGCCGCGCTGTCATGGCTGCCGCAAGGCAAGCGGCTCCTGACCGTGAAGACCGATTGCACGCTGCCGTTCGCGCCGCACGAGCTGGTGATTCAACCGCACGACCCGGAGAAGCTGCGCGAGCTCTATGAGCGTTTCGAATTCCGGAGCTGGCTCAAGGACGTCGCCCAAAATAACGCAGAAGTGCCGCCCGTCACCGTCGCGCAGGAAAAGGACGTCGAGCCGGAGGTCGTGCGCCAGCCTATCGCGCGCGAATATGAAACGGTGCTCGACAACGCGACGTTCGAACGCTGGCTCGATGCAATTCAACGCGCCGAGCTGGTGTCCTTCGATACCGAAACCACCGGCCTCGATCCGATGGAGGCGCGCATCGTCGGGCTTTCATTCTCGATCGAGCCCGGACGGGCGGCGTACATTCCGCTCACCCATCGCTATGCGGGAGCGCCCGCCCAACTGCCGATCGACGACGTGCTGCGGCGATTGAAGCCCTGGTTCGAAGACACGACGCAGAAAAAGCTCGGCCAGAACCTCAAGTACGATCAGCACGTCCTCGCCAACTACGGCATTGCGCTGGCCGGAGTCGCGCACGACACCCTGCTGCAATCCTACGTGCTCGAATCGCAACGTGCACACGACATGGACAGTCTCGCCTGGCGCCATCTCGGGGTGAAGACGATCAGCTACGCCGACGTCGCGGGCAAGGGCGCGGGGCACATCGGCTTCGATCAGGTCTCGATCGACAAGGCGACCGAGTATTCGGGAGAGGATGCCGATATCACGCTGCAGCTGCACGGCGCTCTTTACCCGAAGGTCAAACAGAACCCGCAGCTCGATTTCATCTACTCGACGATCGAAATTCCGACCCGCGAAGTGCTGTTTCGCATGGAGCGCGAGGGTGTGCTCATCGATGCTTCCGTGCTCGCGGCGCAGAGTCGGACGCTCGGCGAACGGATGATAATTCTGGAGCAGCAAGCGTATCAGGCAGCCGGCCAGCCATTCAATCTCG
>DATNNK010000431.1:0-2136 GCA_035601875.1 Casimicrobiaceae bacterium
CCGTTGCGGTGTGGGGCAGGCTTTCGACGAACAGCACGTCATCCGGCAGCCACCACTTGGCGACCTTGTCGCGCAGAAAGTCGAGCAACTGCTCGCGGTCGAGGTCCTGACCGGATTTGCGAACCACCACCAGGAGCGGCCGCTCGGCCCACTTGGGGTGCGCGACGCCGATGACCGCTGCCTCGGCGACCGCGGGATGCGCGATCGCGAAATTCTCGATGTCGATGGAGCTGATCCACTCGCCGCCGGATTTGATGACGTCCTTGGAGCGGTCGGTGATCTGAACGAAGCCGTCTTCATCGAGCGTCGCCACGTCGCCGGTCGGAAACCAGCCGTCGCGCAGAATGCTGTCGCGGTCGGCCTTGAAATAAGCCGCGGTCACCCAGGGCCCTCGAACCAGCAGGTCGCCGAATGCCACGCCGTCGCGCGGCAGCTCGCGCCCCTCGCCGTCGACGATCTTCAACTCGACGCCGAACCCGGGGCGGCCCTGCTTGAGGCGCAGCTTGCGCTGGTCGGCCTCCGGCAGCGCGAGCTGCTTGGCCTTGGCGTGGTTCGAGGTCGCAAAAGGACTCGTCTCGGTCATTCCCCAGGCGTGGATAACTTCGACGCCGAGGTTCGCGAATTGGTCGAACATCGCCGGTGGACACGCCGAGCCTCCGATCACGGCGCGTTTCAAGCTCGACAGCTTCAATTTTTGCGATTGCAGATACTCGAGCAAGCCGAGCCATACCGTCGGCACACCGCTGGTAAACGTTACCTGCTCTTTTTCGAAGAGATCGTACAAGCTTGCGCCATCGAGTTGCGCTCCCGGCAGCACCAGCTTCGCGCCGACCAGGCACGCCGCGTAAGGCAAGCCCCACGAGAAGACGTGAAACATGGGCGTGACCGGCATCATCACTTCACGCGCCGACAAATCGAGTCCATCGGGAAGGCAGATGCCCAGCGTGTGCAACAGCGTCGAGCGATGCGAATAGAGCACACCCTTGGGATTGCCGGTAGTGCCGGACGTGTAGCAAAGCGACGACGCCGTATTCTCGTCGAACTCGGGCCATTCGAATCGATCGTCGTGGCCGGCGAGCAACGATTCGTAGCAGAGAAGCTCAAGCGAGCTTTCGGGCATCTCGGCCGCGCCGGCGAGCACGACCCAGGCCTTGACCCTGGGACATCGGGCGGCGATCTTTTCCACCAGCGGCAGCAAGGCGGGATCGAAGCACATGATCTCGTCTTCGGCATGGTCGATGATGTACTCGACCTGCTCGGGAAACAGGCGCGGGTTGACCGTATTGATGATCGCGCCGATGCCCGACACCGCGAAATAAAGCTCGAAATGGCGGTGCGTGTTACAAGCCAGCGTCCCCACGCGCGACGATCGCACGACGCCAAGCGAGCCGAGCGCGTTTGCCACCTGACGCGCGCGCCGGTGTGCGTCACGATACGTGTAGCGATTAATCTCGCCGTGAGCTAGGCGGGAGACGATTTCGGTATCGCCGTGATATGCATCCGCGTGGCGCAGCAGCGCCGAAATTAAGAGCGGCATCTGCATCATGTTGCCGTACATCGATCCTCCTCGGATTTTTTGGCGCGCAACGAGCCGTTCCGCCTACTTTACGACGAAACCGAGATTTTTGATTCCTGCGATAATGATCCTGATCGAATCTAACATCCGTAGCGTCCATGATCGTCGCCGCTGTTACCACCTTGTGTGCACTGGTCGGCCTGATATTTCTGCTTCAGGCCCGTCGTCGTTTCCGTCGCCGGCGCCTTGGATCATGCGCTCTGCACGGCCTGTCCTCGCTGGTATTTTTTCTGGCCGCCGCGTGCGCCGCTTTGCTGGGATTCGACCTCCTGAGCTACGAGCGCCTGACCCGGGAGCAGCCGGCGCTGGAGGCCCAGTTCACCCGCGTCGCCGAACAGCAATTCGATGTTGCATTGACCTATCCGTCAGGCGTTACCGAGCGCTACGCACTGCGCGGAGACGATTGGCAAATCGACGCGCGGGTTCTCAAGTGGCATGGCGCGGCGAGTGTGCTCGGTTTCGATACCGCTTACCGGCTGGAGCGCATCGGTGGCCGCTATGCCGACGTCAACCGCGAGCGCGACGCTGCCCGCACCGTATACGCATTGAATCCCCCTCGA
>DATNNK010000432.1:0-18396 GCA_035601875.1 Casimicrobiaceae bacterium
GCGCGAGCGAGGCCGAGCTGCGGCTCATCATGGACAACGTGCCGGCGCGCGTGGCTTACATCGATCGCGAATACCGCTATCGGTTCCTGAACCGGCACAACGAGGAATGGCTTTCCGAAAGCCGCAAGGAGCTCACCGGCAGACCGGTGGCCGAGGTTCTGGGCGACGCGCGGGCGCGGCAGTTGCAGCCGCTGCTGACGCGAGTTCTTGCCGGCGAAACCATTTCCACCGAGCTGCTCCTTGTTCAGCCCAACGGCGAGCAGCGCTGGGAATCGATACACCTTGCACCGAATCGCGACGCCGAGGGCAACGTGATCGGCATCTATGCGGCGCACACCGACATCCACGACCAGAAGCGCAACGAGGAAGCGCTGCACCGCGCCAACTGGATGCTTTCGTCGCACATCAACAATACGCCGCTGGCGGTGCTGGAGTGGGACCGCGACTTTCGTCTTATCCGCTGGTCGCCTCAGGCGGAGAACATCTTCGGCTGGCGCGCCGATGAAGTGCACGGGATCTCCATCAGCGGCAGTCAGCTCACCCACGAAACCGATCGCGAGCAGGTCGTCGAGCTGATGAACAAGCTCATGGCCGGCGACGAGCCGCGCGCCACGGGTCTCAATCGAAACTATCGCAAGGACGGCGAGACGATCTGGTGCGAGTGGTATCACTCGTGTCTGCTCGACGAACAGGGACGCATCGTATCGATCCTGTCCTTCGTCCAGGATGTGTCGTCGCGCATACAGGCAGAAGAGCGCTTACAATACCTGGCGACACGCGACGCGCTGACGGGGTTGCCGAACCGTTTGCTGCTGCAGGAGCGGCTCACGCAGGCGATCGCACAGGCCAAGCGCAGTGGCAGGCGGATCGGCGTAATGTTCATCGATCTCGACCGTTTCAAAAACGTCAACGACACTCTGGGCCATCGCATCGGCGACGAGTTGCTCAAACGCGTCACCGCCTCCCTGTCGGAGGCCCTGCGCGAAACCGACCTGCTGGCGCGGCTCGGAGGCGACGAGTTCATGGTCATCGTAGAGGATTTCGACGATGCCGCGGTGCTCAATCTCGTCGCGCAGAAGCTTCAGGAAGCCATCGCTCAGCCATTCCAGATCGAGGAGCACGATATCTACGTGACGTCTTCGATCGGTATCGCGGTTTATCCCGACGACAGCGACGATCCGGAAGGTCTGCTCAAGCACGCCGACGTGGCGATGTACCGCTCCAAGGAGCTTGGCCGCAACACCTATCAGTTCTTCGACGCCGATCTTGCCGTGCGGCGGCTCAATCAGCACACGCTGGAAAAGGCACTCCGCATTGCGGTCAAGGAAGACAAGCTCATGCTTCACTATCAGCCGGTCATCCGCATCACCGACAAGGCAGTCGTCGGCGCCGAGGCGCTGCTGCGTTGGAACGATCCGGAGCACGGCGAAATTCCGCCTCAGGTTTTCATTCCGCTCGCCGAGGAGTCGGGCCTGATTCACGTTCTCGGCGACTGGGTCTTACGCTCGGCAGCCGAGCAGTGCGCGGTGTGGCGCAAAGCCGGGCTGCCGCTTATCGTCTCGGTCAATCTTTCCGGGCGGCAGTTTTATCGCGACGATCTGGCTCAGCGCATTTCCGAGATCGTGCGCACCGCGGGCTGCGAGCCTTCGTGGATCGAGCTCGAAGTCACCGAATCGAGCCTGTTGCACGATCTCGAAGCGATTCGCAAGGTGCTGCATCGGTTGCGCGAAGAAGGATTCTCGGTGGCGATCGACGACTTTGGCACGGGATACTCGAGCCTGTCGCACCTCAAGCACTTCCCGATCGACACCCTGAAGATCGACATTTCGTTCATCGCCGACCTGGAGACCGACCCCGGTGACGCGGCCATTACCGAGGCTATCATCGCGCTCGCCCGGGGGCTTGGCCTGCGCGTCGTCGCCGAGGGCGTAGGCACGCGCGCGCAGCTCGATTTTCTCGACGTTCGTGGCTGCGAGTGCTTCCAGGGCTTCTGGGCCAGCAAGGCGCTGCCCCCGCTCGAATTCGTCGAATACGCCAAGACCGTGCACTAAAGCGGTCGCCCGCCGTTGCGGCAGAAGTCGCGAGACGCTGGTGGCTGCGCAAGCGCAGGCGGCGCTGTACTGACGCGAAATTCGCCAGCGCCGCTCACAGCGCCGGCTCCTTGCGCGCTGCTCGTGAGATGGAATGTCCAGTATCGCCGGCGAGCGCTGATTCGCGGGCGCTCGCACCCCACTCGCTAAAGCGAGCGGGACCTGGCTCGCTGCTCACAGCGCCACCTGGTTCGCTGCTCACAGCGCAGCTACGATCGGGATGCGCGCCTCGCGCTCGGCGCCGTCGCTGCGGGAGAAACAACCTCGCGTTCGAGCCAGTCTAGAAGCGGCCGAGCCGCGGTCTCCCACTCGCGCTCCAGCATCATCATATGCGCGAGGCCCCGGACGATAATGGGCGCGATTCCATAAAGCGACGCGGTCGCGTTGACGTCTGCCGGCGCCGATATTCGGTCGTCGTGCGAGCCGAGCACGAACAGGCGCGCCGCCGCAACCGGCTTGCCCCCGTGCAGCCGCAGCATGAGATCAAGCAGCGCCCGCGGCGATTCCATGGAGAGGTGCGCAAACGCCTCGGCCAGGATTTTCGGATCGATCGTCTCGCTGAAATACATGGGACGCAATGCCGCCAGAACATCGCCGGACAGATGCGGAGCGTCGAGCCGGTGCATGTTGACCAGATACTCGGGCTGCCACGCCATAAGGCGGCTCGCGACCGGACCCAGTCCGCCCGGCGGCACTGGTGCGAGAAGCGCCGCGGCGCGAACGGGGCGCGTGGTGAGGATCCGTTCGACGACGGCGGCGCCCAACGAGTGACCGATCAATACCGGCGGCGACGGCAACGTTGCCGCGACGTGCTCGACGTCGGCGACATAGTCGTCGAGCCCGGCGACGAACAGCGACTCCTGACCGCCGCTCGCGCCGTGACCACGGAGACTGAGCGCGTACGAGGGAAAACCTTGCGCCGCGAACCATGGCAGGAAAAACGGCTCCCAGCACCACGCGTCGCAAAATCCGCCGTGAACGAAAAGCAGCGGCGGCCTGTCAGTGCTCGCCCGCGGCAGGTGTGATCGAACTTCGAGTTGGGTTTCGGGGGGAAGCATCTCTGACAGGGGAGAGCGCAGCGGCCGACGTGATAAAATTGGCTGTGGTCAGGTAAGGCCCGATGACTGCCATTGAAGTCTTGCTGCAGCGGCGCGCGACAAAACAGCGCGCAATTCTACATGAGTCCACCGCCTCGACGCGATCCTGCCGCCGCAACGGCGGCCGCATCCCAATATGACATCGACTGCCGCCGCTGTGTGCGACTCGCGGCATTTGTCGACCAGGTGCGCGAAGCGAACCCGAGCTATTTTTGCCGGCCGGTGCCGCCGTTTGGCGACGTCGCCGCCCGACTGGTCATCGTCGGCCTCGCGCCCGGCATGCATGGGGCGAACGCCAGCGGTCGCCCGTTCACGGGAGACTATGCCGGCATTCTCTTGTACGCCACCTTGTTCAAATTCGGATTCTCGACGCGTGCAACATCGTCGGGCGTCGACGACGACCTGCAACTGATCGACGCCAGGATCACCAACGCAGTCAAATGCCTGCCGCCGGGCAACAAGCCGTTGCCGGAGGAAATCCGAAACTGCAATGCGTATCTTGCCGCCGAGCTTGCCACGCTGCCCGACGGCGCGGCGGTTCTCGCACTGGGTCGGATCGCGCACGACGCAACCCTGCGCGCGCTTGGCCTTGCCGCTCGCGATCATCCGTTCTCGCATGGCGGCCATCATCCACTAAATCGAGGCGCGCATCTGTTCGATAGCTACCATTGCAGTCGCTACAACACCAATACACGGCGTCTGACGACAGAAATGTTCGAAGGCGTGTTCGCCTCCATCGTGCGTCACCTCGAGGCCGGCGCCTGCCGCGCTGCCTGACGCAACGCAGCAAGCGGCAATCCACATGAGCGCAAAGGCCGAAGGCAAGAGTACGAGCAACACGTTCGACGCACGCGAGCTTATCCGGGCGCTGCCCAATCGCGCGGGCGTCTATCGCATGCTCGACGCCGACGGTGGGACGCTTTACGTCGGCAAGGCGCGCGACCTCAAGAAGCGCGTGTCGAGCTACTTTCAGAAGACCGAGCACCATCCGCGCACGGCGATGATGGTGGCGCAGGTGGCGCGGGTGGAGACGACGGTCACTCGATCCGAGGGCGAAGCGCTGCTGCTCGAAAACAACCTGATCAAGGCAAATCAGCCGCGCTACAACGTTCTGTTTCGCGATGACAAGAGTTATCCGTATATATGCCTGACCGGAGATACGTTTCCGCAGTTGCGTTTCCATCGCGGACGACTCGACAAGCCGCATCGCTATTTCGGCCCGTTCCCGAGCGCGGGCGCGGTGCGCGAGGGCATGGCGCTGCTGCAAAAGGTATTTCAGTTGCGAACCTGCGAGAACAGCGTGTTTGCCAATCGATCGCGCCCGTGCATGCTCTATCAGATCCAGCGCTGCACCGGCCCTTGCGTGGGACTCGTTCCGGAAGCGGATTATCAGGAGGACGTTCGCAACGCTACGCTGTTCCTGCATGGCAAGACCAATGAAGTGATGGACACGCTTCAGCGCCAGATGGAGGCGGCGGCGGCCGCGTTCGCATTCGAGCGTGCGGCGCGTATTCGCGACAAGATCACGCGCCTGCAACAACTGCAGTCGCGACAGTTCGTGGAAAGTGCAACTGCCGGCGATCTCGATGTGGTCGCCGGCGTCGCAGAGCAGGGACTGACGGCAGTCAACCTGGTGATGATCCGCGGTGGCCGGCACGTCGGCGATCGAACCTTCTTTCCGCAACACGCCGAAGGCGCGTCGCTGGATGAGGTCGTTCCGGCATTCCTCGTTCAGCACTACCTCGATCGTCCCGCGCCTCCGACCATCGTAACAACCGAGGGCGGTGAAGATCCGGTGCTAGCCGAAGTGCTGTCCGAACAATCAGGACACAAGGTACAGCTGATCACAAATCCCGGCGGCGAGCGGCGGGTCTGGGTGGCGATGGCTGTGCAGAACGCAGGGCTTGCGATAGGCCAGAAGCTCGCGCAAAAGGCGACGCAGGATGACCGGTTGACGAGCTTGCAGGACACGCTGGGCCTGCCCTCGTCGGCGCAAAGAATCGAATGCTTCGACGTCAGTCACACCATGGGCGAGGCCGCGGTCGCAAGCTGCGTTATCTTCGATCGTCTGGCGATGCAGACCAGCGAGTACCGACGCTTCAACGTCAAGCCGGAAGTGGCGGGTGACGATTACGCAGCGCTGCGCGAGGCGCTGTCGCGTCGCGCGGCGCGCATCGTGGCGGGAGAGTATCCGGCGCCGGACCTGCTGGTCATCGACGGTGGCAAGGGACAGGTCGGCATCGCTGCCGAAGTGCTTGCCGAACAGGGCTTGCACACGACCAAACTGATCGGTATCGCGAAGGGCCCTGAGCGCAAGCCCGGACTGGAGGAGATAATTTTCCCCGACCGCGAAGCGCCTTTGCATTTGCCCCCGGACAATCCGGGACTGCACCTGTTGCAGCAGATTCGCGACGAAGCGCACCGATTCGCCATTCAGGGACATCGCGCGCGCCGAGGCAAGGCGCGCACCACGTCGTCCCTTCAGGACATCGGCGGCATCGGCGCCACCAGGCGCAAGGCGCTGCTCGCGCATTTCGGCGGATTGCGAGGCGTGCAAGCGGCAAGTATCGACGATCTGGCCCGCGTGCCCGGCATCAGCCGCTCGCTGGCCGAGCGCATTTTTGCCGAGCTGCATTAGTGGGGCCGGCGGTGCGGCGCGTCCTGCCGGGACGCGTGGCTCGCGGCGATGAAAGTAGGCGGCGGGGTAGAATATCGTCTGCCGCGAAGTGGCAACGCACACCTCATGAAATTTAATCTCCCCACCGCGCTGACCTGGCTGCGGATCATCCTGATTCCCGTGTTCGTCGGTGTTTACTACCTGCCGGCTTCGGTATTGTCGATGCCGGCCAAGAATTGGCTCGCGATGACCGTGTTCGCGCTGGCGGCGATCACCGACTGGGCCGACGGCTACCTCGCGCGAAAGTGGGGGCAGACCTCCGCGTTCGGCGCGTTTCTCGATCCCGTCGCCGACAAGCTAATGATCATCTCCGCGCTGATCGTGCTGGTTTGGCTCGATCGCGCCGACGCGTCGCTTGCCATCATCATCATCGGCCGCGAAATCGCCATCTCCGCGCTGCGGGAATGGATGGCGCAACTCGGGAAGGCCAAGAGCGTCGCGGTGGCGTTCATCGGCAAGGTCAAGACCGTGGCGCAAATCACCGCGATCATTGCGCTCTTGCTGTACCAACCCGTCATTCCCGGCATCAACACCGTCTGGCTCGGCACGATCGCGCTTTGGGTCGCGGCTATCCTGACGCTGTGGTCGATGTTTCATTACCTCCGGCTCGCCGCGCCGCATCTTTCACCGACCGCATCTTCACGTTCGTCCAGCGACCCGTCGTAGTGCGCTGGATTACGGTGCCGCACCAATGTGGCACCGCCGGCGCCGTTGCGCCACAGCGACACAAAGTCTAAGCCGATGATTTGAATACCAGGCGCTGTGCCGTCTCGGCTGGCATCGCGTTTGCTTGTATGCCAACTTGTATACAAGCGGGAACGATGCAGTGGCGGTCACCCTTTCCGAGTTGAACCAGGAACAACGGCGCGGTGCGACCCGCCCATCGACCAGCGTCGCACGCTTCCTCGCGCAATCGAAACATCTCCTGGGCGCGCCGGTCTGGATCAGCCGCGTCAGCGATCACGACTTGCGTGCTCGCGCGAGCGCTCTCGACGCGCGGCTCGCTGCGGATCCGGCGCGCGCATTGGCTTCACCGCTATTTGGCGCTCTTTTCGCCGTCAAGGACAACATCGATGTTGCCGGGATGCCGACGACCGCGGCGTGCGCCGCGTTTGCCTATACGCCCAGCGAATCGGCCACTGCGGTTTGCAAGCTCGAAGCCGCCGGAGCGATCGTCGTCGGCAAGACCAATCTCGATCAGTTCGCGACCGGACTCGTCGGGACGCGCTCGCCGTACGGCGCGGTGCCGAACGCATTCGATCCTGAGTTCATCTCTGGCGGATCGAGCTCGGGTTCTGCCGTCGCCGTGGCAACGGGGCAGGTGCACTTCGCGCTCGGTACCGATACCGCAGGATCGGGCCGCGTGCCCGCGGGCCTTAATAACATCGTCGGCTTAAAGCCCAGCCGCGGCGTCATCAGCGCGCGCGGCGTCGTGCCCGCATGCCGATCGCTCGATTGCGTTTCAATCTTCGCGCTCACTGTAGCCGACGTCGTACGCGTGTTCGACGCCGCGCGCGGCTTCGACAGCGCCGATCCGTATGCGCGGGCCTTGTCGCTGGTGCGCGCTCGAATCACGGCGCCGTTCCGCTTCGGTGTGCCGGGACCGGGCCACCTCGAATTCTTCGGCGATGGCGCGGCCGCGGCCGCCTTCTGCGGCGCCATCGAGCGGCTGCGCGATCTTGGCGGCGAGCCTGTCGCGCTGGATTTCACCGCCTGGCAGGAAGCTGCCGCACTGCTCTACGAGGGACCGTGGGTGGCAGAGCGGCACGCTGCGATCCGCGACTATTTCGATACGCAAGCCGCGACGCTGGATCCGACCGTGGCTGCGATCATCGCCCAAGCGTCGCGCTATTCGGCGACGGACGCTTTTGTCGCGCAAGCGAGACTCGCCGCATTGCGCCAACAGCTCGAACCCGCATGGCGGGAGATCGATGCATTGGTGGTTCCGACCACGCCGACGAATTACCGCATCGCCGATGTCGAGCAAGAGCCGATCGAGCTCAACCGCCGCCTCGGAACGTACACGAACTTTGTCAACCTGCTCGACCTTGCGGCGCTGGCGGTGCCCGCAGCGCTGCGCGGCGATGGCTTGCCGTTCGGCATCACCCTGATCGGCCCTGCCGGAAGCGATCTGGCGCTGGCGGATCTCGGGCAGCGCTTTCATCACGTGACCGGACTGCCGCTTGGCGCGATCGGAGAGCCGATGCCGAGCTTGTCGCCGTTGACGGCGCGCGCCGATGTCGCGCGGCTTGCCGTCGTCGGCGCACATCTTTCCGGGATGCCGCTCAATCATCAGTTGTGCGAACGCGGCGCGCAATTGGTCTGCCGCATCCGTACGGCGCCGCGGTATCGCTTGTTTGCGCTGCCCGGCACCGTGCCGCCCAAGCCGGGCCTGATCCGCGCCGACGACGACGTTGGACATCGGATCGAGGTCGAAGTGTGGGAGCTCAACTACGCCGCGTTCGGATCGTTCGTCACTGCGATACCGTCCCCGCTCGGCATCGGCACGATCGAGCTCGAGGACGGCAGCTCCGTGCAAGGCTTTGTCTGCGAGCCGGCAGCGACTGTCGGAGCGCGGGACATTTCCGATTTTGGTGGCTGGCGCGCGTACGTGTGCGAACGCCAATCTCATGCGACGCAACTGGCAAGGAGCTCTCGATGACGCAGCAGGCAAGTTTCATCCGCTCGGGATGCAGCGCAATGGTGCTGCTCGCGCTGATACATTTCGCCCCCGGCGCCCTTGCGCAAGACAGACGCACCGAGACGCTGATCGTCGCCAACGAGTTCGGCCCCAACAGTCTCGACATCCACGGCGGCGGCGCGAACCGACCAAGCTATGGCGTCGCCTGGGTCGCCTATGACCGGTTGATGACCTATGGGCGCAAGACGCTGCCGGGCGGCATCGTCTCCTACGACTACAACAAACTCGAGCCCGAATTGGCCGAAAGCTGGGAGATGGCCAAGGACGGCATGTCGGTCACGTTCAAGCTGCGTAAGAACGCGAAGTTCCACGACGGCACGCCGGTCACCGCAAAAGATGTCAAATGGTCGTACGACCGCGCCGTGTCGATGGGCGGTTTCCCGACCTTCCAGATGAAGGCCGGCTCGCTCGAGAAGCCCGACCAATTCGAGGTCGTCGACGACAGCACGTTCCGCGTCAAATTCTTGCGCAAGGACAAGTTGACGATGCCGGACATGGCGGTGCCGGTGCCGTCGATCTACAACTCGGAGCTTGCCAGGAAGCACGCGACCGCGACCGACCCGTGGGCGGCGGAATGGTTGAAAAACAACGAGGCAGGAGGCGGCGCGTACAAAGTCGAGTCATGGAAGCCCGGACAGGAGATCGTCTACACCCGCTTCGACGACTGGAAGAGCGGCCCGCTGCCCAGAATCAAGCGCGTGATCCAGCGCGACGTGCCGTCCGCCGGTAACCGGCGCGCGCTGCTGGTCAAGGGCGACGTCGACATGAGCTACGAAATGCCACCGAAGGATTTCGCGGAGCTCTCGCAAGAGAAGGGCAGCGTCAAGGTGGTGAGCGTTCCGGTGGAGAACGCCATCTGGTATTTGGGAATGAACGTGACCAAGCCGCCATTCGACAATGTCAAGGTGCGTCAGGCGGTCGCGTACGCGCTGCCTTACGACAAGATGTACGACACGGCGATTTACGCGCGCGGCGTCAAGCTCTGGGGCGCCGCGTCGAACGTTCCCAAGACGGCGACGTGGCCGCAACCCGACGGCTACAAGACGGACATGGTCAAGGCCAAGGCTCTGATGAAGGAAGGCGGATACGAGAACGGGTTCGAGACGACATTGTCGTTCGACTTGGGGAGCGGCACGATCTCCGAGCCGATGGCCGTGCTCATCCAGGAGTCGTTGGCGCAGATCGGCATCAAGACGACCATCAACAAGATACCTGGGGCGAACTGGCGCGCGGCGCTGCTCAAGAAGGACATGCCGCTCATCATCAATCGCTTCGGCGGGTGGCTCAATTATCCGGAGTACTTTTTCTTCTGGTGCTATCACGGCCAGAACGCGGTGTTCAACACCATGAGCTATCAGAACGCGGCGATGGACAAGCAGATCGACGCCGCACGCTTCGAGGATAACAAGGCGAATTACGAGCAGTTGGTGAAGAACTTCGTGCAGAGATCCTTCGATGATGTGCCGCGCGTACCGATGTTCCAGCCTACGCAGGATGTCGCGATGCAGAAGAACATTACCGGCTTCGTCTACTGGTTCCACGTCCAGCCCGATTATCGGCAGATCGTGAAGATGTAGCCGCGCGAGCCACCCCGAGGAATGAATTCACACCTACGGAGTTGATATCGAGGGAATCGCATGCTAGCCACCATCGCCAAGCGCCTCTTTGCCGCGATCCCCAGCCTCGTCGGGGTCGTCGTGGTCACCTTCGTGCTCACCCGCGCGCTACCGGGCGACCCGGCGGCGTATTTCGCGGGCCCGTCCGCGACGGTCGAGGCGGTCGAGCAGGTGCGAGAAAAGCTCGGCCTCAATGCGTCGCTACCGAAGCAGTTCGCCCGCTACGTGGTCGACCTTGTGCATGGCGATTGGGGCGAATCGCATTCGACCGGCCAACCGGTATTGACGGAGCTGGTGCAGCGTCTACCGGCGTCGCTCGAGCTCACGCTATGCGGGCTTCTGATCGCCGCAGTGATCGCCGTCCCGCTGGGCATACTCGCGGCGACGCGTCCGGGCTCGTGGGTCGATCACGGGTGCCGGCTCCTCACCACGGCGGGCGTGTCGCTGCCGACATTTTTTACCGGACTGTTGCTCTCGTACATTTTTTATTTCCTGTTGGGCTGGGCGCCGGCACCCCTGGGTCGACTCGACCCGTACTTGAGCGCGCCAGCATCGGTAACCGGTTTCTATCTGATCGACAGCTTGATTGCAGGCGACTGGGAGGTCTTCGTCGCCTCCGCCAGGCAGCTCGTGCTGCCAGCCGTCACGATGGGCCTGTTCGTGATGGCGCCGCTCGCGCGCATGACCCGGGCGGCCATGCTCGGTGTCTTATCTTCCGATTTCATTCGCACCGCGCGGGCGAGCGGCCTCGCCAAGCGGACCATTCTCTACAAGTACGCCTTCCGCAATGCGCTTTTGCCCGTAGTGACGACCATGGGCATGGTGTTCTCGTTCATGCTGGGCTCCAACGTCCTGGTCGAGAAAGTATTCGCGTGGCCGGGCATCGGGTCGTATGCGATCGAGGCGTTGACCTCGTCGGATTACGCGCCGGTCCAGGGATTCGTGCTGACGATGGCCGTGCTCTACGTGCTTCTCAATCTCGCGGTCGACTTGACCTACACGGTGATCGATCCGCGCGTTTCGCTGGATGGTTGAGGCAAGGGGACAAAGATCGTGACCACTGCAACCATTGCCGCCGCACCCAAGCCGATATCGCATTTTCGCTACGTCGTGAGCGAGAATCCGGTCACCGCGTTCGCCTTCGCGCTGTTCGGCCTGTTCGTGCTGCTCGCGATCTTCGGGCCGGCGATTGCGCCATACGATCCGCTCTACACGGACAACGCGGTGGCGATGCATCCGCCGATGAAGGGACATTGGTTCGGCACCGACTCGGTCGGACGAGATATTCTGTCGCGGGTCATCGTCGCGACGCGACTGGACTTCGGCATCGCGCTGGCAGCGGTCGCCCTCTCATTCGCGATCGGCTGTGCCCTGGGCTGTTGTGCGGGATATTTCGGCGGCTGGACCGACCGCATCGTCAGCCGCATCAGCGACACCATCATGGCCTTTCCCCTCTTCGTCCTGGCGATGGGCATCGTCGCCGCGTTGGGTAACACCGTCGGCAACATCGTCCTGGCGACCGCGATCATCAACCTCCCGTTCTACATCCGGGTTGCGCGCGCAGAAGTCAACGTCAGGCGGAACGCCGGCTTCGTCGAGGCAGCGCGCTTGTCCGGCAACACCGACACGCGCATCCTGTTGCGCCACCTGTTCCCGAACATTCTCCCGCCGACCATGGTGCAGGTATCGCTGAACATGGGCTGGGCGATTCTCAATGCAGCGGGGCTGTCGTTCATCGGGCTGGGTGTGCGGCCGCCGCAGGCGGAGTGGGGCATCATGGTTGCCGAGGGCGCGCAGTACATCGTGTCCGGCGAGTGGTGGGTGGCGCTGTTTCCGGGTGCAGTGCTGATGCTGGCGGTGTTCTGTTTCAACCTACTGGGCGATGGATTGCGCGATCTTATCGATCCGCGTCGGAGGACCTAGCGAGATGAACCAGATTATCGACATCGCGGTGCATCCGCTCTCGATCGGCGAGCGCGTCGCGCTACTCAAAGTGCGCGACCTGACGCTGGAGTTCCAGACGCGATCGGGCGTCGTGCACGCGCTCGAGGACGTCAGCTTCGAGCTGTACAAGGGCGAGACGCTGGGCCTCGTCGGCGAGAGCGGCTCGGGTAAATCGGTGCTGTCGTACGCGATCCTGCGCATCCTCGACGCTGCCGGCAGGATCACCGCGGGTTCGATCGAGTTCGGCGGCATGGACCTGCTGCGCGCACGCGAATCGGACATGCAGGAACTCCGCGGCCGCGAGCTGGCGATGATCTTCCAGAACCCCCGCGTCGCGCTGAATCCGATCCGTGCGGTCGGCAAGCAGATCGAGGACGTGCTCAAGCATCACGCGCCGCTGCGCGACCAGGACTTGAAGAGCCGCGCCATCGCCCTGCTGCAGCAGGTGCGAATTGCCGATCCCGAGCGACGCTATCACGCGTATCCGTTCGAGATGTCCGGCGGGCAGTGCCAGCGGGTGATGATTGCCATCGCGCTCGCCTGCAGTCCCGCGCTCTTGATAGCCGATGAACCAACAACGGGTCTCGATGTGACGACGCAAGCCGCGATCATGGACCTCGTCCAAGACCTCGGTCGCGCGCGGCAAATGGCGACGCTGCTGATTACGCACGATCTCGGCCTGGCCGCGCAATACTGCGATCGGATCGTGGTCATGCACGCGGGGCACGTGGTCGAGTCGGCGCCGAAACGCGAGATCCTGCGAATGCCACGGCACCCGTATACCGCCAAGCTGATCGGGTCGATTCCACATGGCGCGGGAACGTTGCGGGAATTGACGGCGATTCCCGGCAATTTGCCCGACTTGCGCCGCGGCAATCTGCCGCCTTGCCGTTATCGCGACCGCTGCGACCGGAGCCTCGACCTTTGCGACACTCGCCCGCTCGCGCGCCTCGACGACGGCAACCACATGGTCGCCTGCTGGAATCCGCAATGAACGCTCACGCTCAGCCCTTGCTCGCGGTCGATCATCTGGTCAAGAAATATGCGGTCAGCGCCAAGTCGGCGTTGCCGTGGCCAAAGAAAGCGGCACCTTCATCGTTCCTACATGCGGTCGACGACGTGAGCCTGGCGATCGCCCATGGCGAAAGCGTGGGGCTGGTCGGCGAGTCGGGCTGCGGTAAGTCCACGCTTGCCCGGCTGATTGCACGTCTGATCGATCCCACGTCGGGAGCCGTCGTGTTCTGCGGCCAGGACATTGGCGCCACACCAGCTATGGCCTTCGCGCGGGATCCGCTGCGTGGCAGCGTGCAGGTGGTGTTTCAGGATCCGACCGACAGCCTGAACCCGCGTTACAGTGCGGCCGATACCATCGGTGAGCCGTTACTGTTGCTCGGCAACATGGGCGATGCTGCGGCGCGCGCCGAACGCATAGCCGAGCTCGCCGATTGGGTCGGCCTGGCGCGCGAACTGCTCACGCGTTTCCCGCATCAGCTCTCGGGCGGACAGAAGGCACGCGTCGGTATCGCACGAGCGATTGCATTGAGCCCGAAGCTCCTCATCCTCGACGAGCCGACCGCTGCGCTGGATGTGTCGGTGCAGGCGCTGATCCTGAATCTGCTCGCCGATCTGCGCGACAAGCTCGGCATGAGCTACCTGTTTGTGTCGCACGATCTGCATGTCGTGCGATTGCTGTGCCATCGCGTGATCGTGATGTATCTGGGCAAGATGATCGAATCCGGGCCCAGCGACGCGATTTTCCGCGCGCCCAAGCACCCCTATACGGAAGCGCTGATCGCGGCGATTCCCGATATCGACAAGGCTCGCGGGGCGCCGGGCTTACCCGGCGAGCCGCAAAGCCCGATCGACCCGCCACCGACCCAATGCCGTTTTGCCAGCCGCTGCAGCCGGGTGCACGATCGCTGTCGGACCGAGTACCCGACGCTGCGTTCGGTCGGTGTTGCGCATGAGGCGGCGTGCCATCTCGCGGAGGAAGCGAGTGGATGAAGTCGAGTTGATCGAGTATGTCGACGCTGCGTGCGCGGCGCAAGGGCTCACGCTTTCTGACAGGCAGCGCGCGAGCGTGATCGAGCAGTTCGGACGCATAGCCCAGATCGCCGAAGCGTTTCTCGACTTTCCGCTCGGTCCGGAGGACGAACAGGCGCCCGTGTTCAGGCCATGAGCGCGCGTTTCGGGACAGGTAGCGCGATCGAGATCGCAGCCGCGCTGCGTGATGGCGCGACGAGCGCCGTCGCTATCGCGGAGTCGGCGCTTGGTGCGATCGCGCGCGTCGACCGACAGCTCAACTGCTTCACTGCGGTGACGCGCGAGCGAGCGCTTGCGGAAGCCGAAGCCATCGACGCTCGTCGTGCGGCGGGCGAGGCGCTGCCGCCGCTCGCCGGTGTGCCCTATGCGGTGAAGAACCTGTACGACGTCGCCGGGCTCACCACGCTTGCCGGGTCGGAGATCAACCGCGACCTTCCGTCGCCCGCGCACGACGCCGCACTCGTTGCGCGCATGCACGATGCCGGCGCGCTGCTCGTCGGCACGCTTAACATGGACGAGTACGCCTACGGCTTCACCACCGAGAACGCGCACTATGGTACGACGCGCAATCCCCACGATCCGTCGCGGATCAGCGGCGGTTCGTCGGGTGGCTCCGGGGCGGCGGTTGCGGCGCGACTGGTTCCGCTCGCGCTCGGATCGGACACCAACGGGTCGATCCGCGTACCGGCGTCGCTCAACGGCGTCTGGGGTCTGAAGCCGACGTATGGCCGTCTCTCACGCCGCGGCTCGTTTCCATTCGTTGCGAGCCTGGACCACTTGGGTCCGTTCGCGGCGACGCTCGCCGATCTCGCCGCGTGTTACGACGCCTTGCAGGGCCGCGACCCTGCCGACGCGGCGTGCGCGCAGCGCCCGATCGAAGTAGTCGGTCGTACGATGGGAGAGGGATTCGACAAACTTCGCGTCGCGCGGCTCGGCGGCTATTTTGACGAGCACCTCACGGAGCCTGCTCGCGTGGCGGTCGATTGCGCTTGCGCCGTACTGGGCGCGACGCGAACGGTGATTTTGCCGGAGGTCGCCAAGGCGCGCGCGACGGCATTCGTGATCACCGCGAGCGAGGGCGGCGCCTTGCACCTGCCCAACCTACGCCAGCGCTACGGCGACTTCGATCCGCTAACGCGCGACCGGCTCATGGCAGGCGCATTAATACCTGCTGCCTGGTACCTGAAAGCGCAGCGGCTGCGCGCATGGTTCCGCGCGCGCGTGCTCGAGATGTTCCGCCACGTCGATGTGCTGATCGCGGCCGCAACGCCGTGTCCGGCGACGCCGATCGGCAGCGAATGGCTGGAGCTTGCGGGCCTGCGTCTGCCGCTGCGACCAAGCCTCGGGCTTCTCACCCAACCGCTGTCGCTTATCGGTCTTCCGGTCCTTGTGGCGCCCGTGCCGCCAGCGTCCGGGTTGCCGATAGGTGTGCAGCTCATCGCCGCGCCATGGCGCGAGGATAATTGCTTTCGTGCGGCAAACGCGCTGCTTGCAGCCGGCGTAGCGCGTGCGCCGATACCTGCTTTGCACGCTTGACGCAATGCTCGATATCAACCTCCCTGAGGTCATAGCAGAGGTCACCGCGGCGTTTGCGCGATATGAGCGCGCGCTGGTCGAAAACGATATCGGCACGCTCGACCAACTGTTTTGGGATAGTCCTTGGACCTTGCGCTACGGCGTGACGGAGAATCTTTACGGCTACGCGGCGATTGCCGCATTCCGCTCCGCGCGTTCGCCGGCCGGCCTTGCGCGAACGCTGTCAAACACGGTGATTACGACGTTTGGCCGCGATTTCGCCACGGCGAGTACCGAATTTCAGCGCGTCAGCAGCACCCGCAGAGGCCGTCAAACGCACACCTGGGTACGCACGTCCGAGGGTTGGCGTATCGTGGCCGCACATGTAAGTCTTCTCGAGGATGCAGCGAAGCCATGACAAGAGCGGTGACGGTCAAGCAAGCCGTGGTTGTGCCCGTGGAGCGTTCGCTCGCGGAAACCGCCTACGCCAAGCTCAAGACGAGCATTTTCGAGTTCGAGCTTCTACCGGGCGATCGCTTCAGCGAGTCCGAGATCGCAGAGCGATTGAACATGAGTCGCACACCGGTGCGCGATGCGCTGTATCGTCTCGAGCGCGAAGGTTATCTGCAGGTGCATTTCCGCATAGGCTGGAGCGTGCGGCCGTTCGACTTCGTGCAGTTCGAGAATCTCTACGACCTACGCTCGATCCTCGAGCTCGCTTCCGTACAGCGTCTGTGCGATCGCGTCGACCGCCCCAATCTCGACGAGCAGAAGTCGGTATGGCTGGTGCCGGTCGCCGAACGCATCGGCGATCCGGTGCGGATCTGCGCGCTGGACGAAGCCTTCCACACGGCCTTGGTAGAAGCCGCTGGCAATCCCGAGGTCGTGCGCGGCCATTGGGAAGTGACCGAGCGCATTCGTATCATCCGACGACTCGATTTCACACAGAAGCATCGAATCGACAGGACCTATGACGAGCACGCCCAGATTCTGCGCGCGGTCATTCGCCGCCGTGCAGACCAGGCGATGCTTCTCTTGCGCACGCACATCGAGGCGAGCAAAGCCGAAGTGCGCAAGATCACCTTGCATCGCCTCCATACCGCGCGGCGATCAGTCGCGTAACGCGTGGGACAGCACAGCAAGTGGAAGGAGTGCAACGCGCTGGTTGCCGCGGATGCGATCCGGTCTCCGAGCTCAGCGCCAGAAAAGCTCGATCGGTTTGACCGGAGAATGCGCGGCCGGCTATAATTTAAGGCTGTTCCCCGATAGCTCAGCTGGTAGAGCGACGGACTGTTAATCCGCAGGTCCCAGGTTCGAGCCCTGGTCGGGGAGCCAAGAATTACAGGGGATTAGCGTTTTCTGCTGATCCCTTCTTCGTTTCTGACGTAGCTAAAACGTAACCACCGAACAGCGAATCGAGCCGGTTCGCAGCGTTCGCGAGATGGTCGGGCGCGAGATGCGCGTAGCGTTCGACCATCACCGAAGAACGCCAACCACCGAGGCGTTGCAACTCGTGCGTCGGTGTCCCCGACTGGCGATGCCACGAGGCCCAAGCGTGCCGTGTATCGTGCCAGCGGAAATTCTCGATGCCGGCACGTTTCAAGGCTTTTCTCCAGGCCCGCGTATTGGCACTTCCAAGCGGTTTGCCAGCGTACGTAAACACGCGCTGCGGGTGCTTGCCGAGTTGCCTGCGCAAGACCTCCATCGCGGTGGCGTTGAGCGGCACGGTGATCGGCTTGCCGTTCTTGGAGTCATTCGCACCGACCCAGGCATGCCTTGCCTCCAGGTCCACGTGTGACCACTCCAGACCGAGCACGTTAGATTGCCGCATTCCCGTTGCCAACGTGAAGGTGACGACGTCGCGCTGATGCTCCGGCAATTCGCCGAGAAGCGTCTCTGCCTCTTCCACCGTGATCGAGCGTTCCCGTCCGGGGGGTTCCTTGAACAACTTCACTTTCGGCACCTTGTCGAGCCATTCCCACTCGTCTCGTGAACGAAGCAGGATGGCTCTGACCAGTGCCAGGTAGCGGTTGACCGTCGCCTTGCCAGACGTCTTGAGCTTCTCGGCCTTGATGCCGTCGATCACATCGAGGGTAATTTCGTCGAGCATCAGGTTTCCTAACAACGGATCCAACCAGCGAAGCTTCCTGATGTCTTCCTGGTGCGTGGCCTTCTCCGACGTTTCCGCGAGCCAACGCACAACCGCTTCCTTCCATGCGCGACGCGGCTTGACGCCGAGCCGTTGTTGCTCCCACAGCGATGCTTTCAGCTTGTCGTGGTACTCCTGGGCTTGAGACTTGTCTTCAGTCCCAGTGCTGCGCTGTATTGTTCGTCCGCTGTGGCTGATCTTGACCCACCAATGCGGTGAGTCATTGCGTTTGTAGAGTGCCATGGTTCCAACTCCTTACGTTCACTCTGCAACACACGCCGCGGGTATTGTGATCGAATGTGTTCGACCAGGTCAACGTCGACGAACACCCAGCACTTGCCGATCTTCGCGCCCGGAATCTCGCCAGCGCGGGCTTTATCCTGCAGCGTCACCGGGTGAATGTGCAGAAACGCGGCAGCGGATTGCAGATCGAGCGTGTTCACGCACGAATCCTATTGGCGGGTGTTGCGATCAAATCCTACCGACCTAAGTAGACCGCCGTCACCTGTTCGCGGCCGTGGCCCATCTCGTGGCTGATGACGTCGCGCGCTTCGCGATCGAGTT